>VGYP01000203.1 GCA_016872955.1 Planctomycetota bacterium | reverse complement strand
TGACCGAGTGGCTCTGCGAGCTCCGCATGGAGCCCCGCAGCGACGCGATGCAGCGGTGCCACTCCTTCCGGGTCGGCGTTGGCCAGCACGTGGCCATGCACCACTACCGCGACGGCTTCGGCAACGGCGTGCACCATTTCAATATGCTGCGGCCTCCCGCGAGCGTACGGATCCTGGCCGCGAGTGTGGTCGAGACCGAGGATGCCGGCCAGGGGCCGATGGCCAGCCAGGCCACCTTTCCGGAGGACTGGCCGCACGGCGAGTGGGAGGTGCCGCTTGAGGTACTCGATTCCTTGCCGCTCCGCGGTCCGGTCCGGCACACCCCGCTGCTCGACCCGATCCTGGCACAGTTGCGGCCGGTGCCCTGGATGCGGGTGGGCATGTGGGTCTGCCAGGTGGCGGAGTACATCCGGGGACGTTTTGCCTACGCCCGCGACGTCACCGACGCCACGTCTCCGATCGACCATTTGCTGGAGCACGGCAAGGGTGTCTGCCAGGACTTCACTCACCTGATGATCGCCGTGCTGCGGTCGTTCGGCGTGCCGGCCCGCTATGTCAGCGGCTATATCCACCGCGAGAACAAGGAGTCCCAGAGCCACGCCTGGTGCGAGGTCTGGCTGCCCGACGTTGGCTGGATCGGCTTCGATCCCACCAACGGGTGCCCGGTCGGCGGTCATTTCGTCAAGACGGCGGTGGGCCGCGACTTCACGGACGTGCCGCCCAACAAGGGCACCTACCGCGGCGCCGGCTCGGAGCGGATCATCGTTCGCGTGGCCACGCGGGTGCTCGACCGATTGCCGTCGATGTCGTGGCACGAGCAGCTCGCGCCGCTCGACGTGCCGGCGCATGCCGTGTTGCGGACGATGCCCGACTGGAGCGACGACGCGGCCATGGCCCAGCAGCAGTGAAGGTCGCCGGTCGGGACGTGGCCGACCCGCGGCATGGTCCGTCCCACCGCGGTCAGGTCTCGCCGTGGACGGTCAGCACGAGCCGTCGCGGGCCGCCGCGGTCGCGGTGTTCGCAGAGGTAGATGCCCTGCCAGGTGCCGAGGCAGAGATGTCCGGACGCAATCGGCACGCTCACGGATGAACCGACCAGGGCCGCCTTGACGTGTGCAGGCATGTCGTCTGGGCCCTCGGCGGTGTGCGCGTAGGGGAGGTCATCGCGGACGATCGCGTTGAGCGCCAGTTCCAGGTCGGGTGGCACGTCGGGATCAGCGTTCTCGTTGATGCATAGGCTCGCCGACGTGTGCTGGATGAAAACGTGCAGGATGCCAACCCGGAATCGGTCGAGGCCGGGGAGGGCGGCGGCGATCTCGGCGGTGATCAGGTGGCAGCCCCGCCGGCGGGGAGCGAGGCGGAGTTGCTCTTGGAGCCAGGCCATGGGGCGGCGTTTGGGGGAAGGCGGACTGCCGAGAGTGTGGTCGGAAATGCCGGCCCGCTCCAGCCGCCGACGCGGACCGGCCGCGAATCCCCGGGCGGCCGGCTACCATTCTCGCATGCTCGCCCCGCGCCATTCGTCGGCCGTCGTCGTGATCCTCGCGCACCTCGCCGCCACCGCCTTCATGACCGGGGTGATCTGGTACGTGCAGGTGGTCCACTATCCGCTGATGGCCGGTTGGCCCCACGAGCAGTTCGGGGCGTGGGAAGCGCGACATCGCGAACGGACCGGATGCGCGGTCGTTCCGGCCATGCTGCTCGAAGCGTTGGCGGCGGGCGTGCTGGCCGTGCGGCGGCCGCGAGGCCTTTCGGGGCGGCTGATCACCCTCAATCTGGTCCTCCTGGCCTGCATCTGGGCGAGCACGTTCCTGCTCCAGGTGCCCTGCCACGACCTGCTCTCGCTGGGCTGGGACGAGCGGGTTCACGCCCGGCTCGTGCAGACCAACTGGCTGCGGGTGGTGCTGTGGAGCAGCCGGCTCGTACTGGCCATGATGATGGTGGTGCTGCTCCTGGCCGACGACAGCCCGCGGCCACCGGTGCACCGCTAGACTGCCGCTCGGGACACCCTGGCCGGGTGTTCCACCACGAGTCCACGGAGCCGTCGACCGATGCACCGGAGACACTCCCTGCGGGTGATGGCGGTCGTCGTCGCCACGGCCTGCCGGACGGTCGTCGCCGGCGATGCCAGGCCCCCAACAGGCTGTCGGAGGCGGAACGCCGGGGAGGCTGGCGGCTGCTGTTCGACGGCACGTCGGCCGACGCGTTCCGCACCTACCGCAAGGCGTCGCTCAACGCCGGCTGGCAGGTCCGCGACAGACCGCTCGTGTGGACCGCCAAGCGGGCGGGCGACATCGTCACCCGCGACCAGTTTGGGGCCTTCAAGCTGCAGCTCGAGTATCGGATCGCGGCCTGCGGTAACAGTGGGGTGATGTTTCACGTCACCGAGGACGAGCCGCAGCCCAGGATGACCGGCCCCAAGGTACAGATTCTCGACAACGCCGCCGGCAAGAATCCGCAGCGGGCTGGCTGGCCCCACGAGCTCTACCCGCCGACACGGCCGGACTGGGTGCGGAAGGCCGAGCAGGGAACGGGTCACGTGTCGCCAGACTTTATCGATGCCGCACGGCTGGCCGGCGAGTGGAACCACCTCGCGTTACTCGTGGCGCCGACAGGCTGTCCCGTGGCGGTCAACGGCGTCGTCTCCACGCGTTTCACGAACGTGGATGATGAGTGGCGAGCGCGGGTCGCGAAGAGCAAGGGCGCGGCCTTTCCGAAGTTCCGCGTCGCCGAGCGGGGCCACATCTGCCTGCAGGATCACGGCAACGAACAGGCCTTTCGGTCGATCAAGGTCCGCGAGCTGCCCGCAGCCGAGGGGCCGACTTCCTTCAAGGACGGTATCGCGGCCGTGGAGGCAGTGCCAGCGTTTCCCGCCGCGGTCTGGGAAGGCTGGTCGCCGGAGTCGGACGGAGGCTCGCCGGTCGTCCCGTTGCGGCCACTCGCCTTGACCCATGCCGGCGACGGGACGGGGCGCCGCTTCGTGCTCGAAAAGTAGGAATAGACCGGCCAATGGCACTTCCGCAACCATGTCGACAGGCGTTTCCGAGCCGATGAGCGGCTGGTGAGGCCGCTGCCGCGTTTCGGTGCTTCCGCGACGGCGGTACGAGATCGGCCAGCCGGGACCAGTGACTGCCCTCGTTGCCGAATGACGAACGGGCCTCGCTCTTGACAGTGCTGCCTGACAGCCGCACATTCCGCGGCGTACCCTCGCCATACCTTCAATCGTGACCCTCACCACGAGCACACGCCTGTTCCTCGTCCGTCACGGCGCCACGGTGCTGACCGCGGAAGACCGCTTTGCGGGTGCCATGAACGTCGAACTCTCAGACGAGGGCCGGCGGCAGGCGACGCGGCTCGCGGAGCGACTCTGCCGAGAGAAGATCGCCGCGGTGTACGCCTCGCCACTCGATCGCACGATGGAGACCGCCCGGATCATCGCCGCACCGCATGGCGTGGAGGTGCTGCCGCGTCCCGGACTCAAGGAGATCTCACACGGCCGCTGGGAGCAGCTCACGCGGGCCGAGGTCGAGGCCCGATTCCCCGAGGAGGCGGCGGCCTGGGAGGAGGATCCCTTCACCTACGCGCCCGTCGGCGGCGAAAGCGGACTGGATGTCACCGGGCGTGCGCTTCCCGTTCTGATGGACATCGTGTGGCAGCATGCCGATCAGGCCGTGGCGGTGGTCTCGCGCAACGCCACGATCCGACTCTTGCCCAGCTCCCTGCTCGCTTCGACCCGCACCGCTGTCGCGACAACCTCGATCAGAATCCAGCCGCCCGTAACATCGTGGACTTCAAAAGCCCGGTGCGGGCACAGCTGACGCGCTTCAACGACACCTTCCACTACGACCACGACACCATCCCCGCCGTCCCTGCCGGCCGACTGTCGACGTGGTGGGCCGCCGGGCCATGATACCGCGCGCCGCACTTTTTGATCGGCGTTCACATGAGAGCCAGCAGCACGTCGCGCCGCTTGGGCCGCTTGCTTCTTCCGGCCGGGCTTCACGCTGGCCTTCCTCCGAGCCTTCGTGCTGACGTCAAAGAACAGCGCTCGACAGCCGTAGCCGAACGCATCCCAATCGACGGTCCCTAGTTCATCGAGATCGACCAGCATCACGTCGACTAGGTACTCCGGCTCTCGGCCAGTGTCATTGGGGCTTGTCCGCACGGATCGAAGGATAGCCCGGCTCATGGTGCTTCCTCAACGCTGTTCGAGCCGATGAGCGGCTTGTGATCTGAGGGTGCGGTCTTCCTGCCCCCCAAAGTCGCTCTAGGCCCGCATGGCTTCCGTCTCAGGAGTGGCTTTTTTCGGGCGTTGGCCCAGCGACTCTGCGAGGCCGGCCATCTGGCGGCTTTGTTGATGCCTCGCGTCAGGCAGCACTCAGAGGCTGTGGATATCGATCACGGGCAGCTCATCGGGCGACGCCTGGAAGACGTCGCGATCGTCGTGGACCTGGACGAGCTCGCCCCAGTCGGTGGGCGGGCCGCGCCGGCAGCGGGACCGCGACGCTTGCCGATGTTCCCGATGGCCAGCGCCGTGACGCCTTTCCGCAGCCGGTGATTTGCCGCGAACACCCCGTGATACCGATGCCGATGCCTCCGCGGCGGCGGCACGACATAGCCTTCTGAGCGGACTGCCGACATGCGGGATCCCCGGGCGGGACGGCGGGAGGTGCCTCCAAAGGGGCGAAAAGCGGCTTCCAACGGCCGCCGCGGGCAAGACGGCCCCGGCCCAGACAAATCCGCCTTGACCCCGCGGGAAAAAAAGCCCCTGATAACGAGTGAGAGCCGTCCGGCTGCTTCCGTCCAGGACCTCTGCTAACCTGTCCATGTAGGAGGCGGTGCGTGCGAGCCTTGGCTGGTCGGCGATGCGGTGCCACGGTCTGGCGATACGTCGCCCGGCTCTGCCTCGCCGGCGGTCTGTTCCTGCCCTCCGCCGGGATCCTGCGGGAGGTCGAGTGCGGGGAGTCGGTCGAGGCGTCCTCGGTCGAAGCCACAGGCAGGCTGACGGAATCGAGCCGGCTGCTCATGCCGTCGGCTCCGCGGTCCCGCGGCAGCCCGTTCGCCGCCGCCCGGCGGATCGTCGTTGCGATCCCGTCGCGCGCTGCCCAGTTGGTCGCGGTGACGGCATTCAACGGCCGCGTCACTCCCCTGCGCTTGTAGGGCCGGGGGCCGCCTCGCGAGGCGGCTTCGTTCGACGCCCGTTCACTGCCCCGGCCGTTCCGCCCCGTGCTTCGTCAAGCGGACCGTCACTCGCCCTCTTCCCGGAGACCCCTTTCATGGCCGATGCCCTCTCGCCTCCGACCGGCACCTTCCCTCGGCCAGCCGGTCCACCGGCCTTGGTCCGTGACCTGCTCGCGGGCCTGGTCGTGTTCATCGTCGCGCTCCCACTGTGCCTCGGCATCGCGCTGGCCTCCGACGCGCCCCTGCTCGCGGGCGTCGTGGCGGGCGTGGTCGCCGGCGTCGTCGTCGGATTTTTCAGCGGGGCACACTTGATGGTGTCGGGCCCTGCGGCCGGCCTTACCGCCGTCGTCGCCGGCCAGCTCACCGCCCTCGGC
>VGYP01000202.1 GCA_016872955.1 Planctomycetota bacterium | reverse complement strand
CTTCGACTTTGCGGGTGACGACGGGGCCGTCAGCATCGGCCGCGAAGCGGGCAACTTCGTCAAGCTCGACGACCACGAGATTTCCAGGCGGCACGCGGAAATCCGGCGGGTCGGGCGGTCGTTCGTGGTCGGAGACCTGAAGAGTTCCAACGGCACCTTCCTCAACGACGCCAAGGTCGAGCGGGCCGAACTCTCCAGCGGCGATCGAATCCGGGTCGGCCGCACGATCCTCGTCTTCTCCGGCGACGGCACGGAGCCCCCCGCCCTGGCGGCGATCGACGTCGTGGACGACGCGGGCCACGGCGACGGCTCCCGGATCGTGCGGGCGATGCGGGAAGAGGATTCGATCGTCCTGGCATCCCCCCCCGATGACGCCCAAAACCGTTGGCTGGCCCGGGCCCGCAGCAACCTGCAGGTGATGTATCGCACCGCCCTGGCGGTCAGCCACACGCTCGACATCGACGAACTGCTGGACCGGATCCTGACCCTCGTCTTCGAGTGGGTCGAGGCGGATCGGGGCTGCATCATGCTCCTCGACCCCGAGACGGGCCGGCTGACGTCGAAGGCCCGTCGCGATCGCCGCGGAGGTGACACCGGCGCGATGGTCATCAGCCGCACGATCCTCGACTACGTGCTTGAGCGAACCGAGGGCGTGATCACCAGCGACGCCCAGGACGACGACCGGTTCGCCAGCGGAAACAGCGTCGTGCGGACGGGCGTCCGTGAGGCGATCTGCGTGCCGATGCGGGGCCGCTACGGCACCGTGGGGGCGATCTACGTGGACACCCTCGTGCCGCTGCTGGAGTCGTCCGAGCGGCGCCGGTTCAGCGACGATCACCTCAAGCTGATGATCGCGATCGGGCACCAGGCCGCGCTAGCCGTGGAAGACACCACCTACTACTCGGCGATGGTGCAGTCGGAACGCCTGGCGGCCGTCGGTCAGACCATCGCCACGCTCTCGCATCACATCAAGAACATCCTGCAGGGAATCCGTGGAGGCAGCTACATCGTCGAGATGGGCCTGCAGAACGGCGACCTCGCCGTCGTCGGGAAGGGCTGGGACATCGTCCGTCGCAACCAGGACAAAATCTCCTCGCTCGTGATGGACATGCTGTCGTTCAGCAAGGAGCGGGAGCCGCATCCGGTGCCCAGCGACGTCGTCGCCCTGGTGGACGACGTGGTGGAGACGGTGCGGCAGCGGGCCGAGGAGCAGTCGGTGGAAATCCACTGGCAACGCCCTAGCGGCCTGCCCCACGTCCTGTTCGATCCCGAGGGGCTGTCGCGAGCGGTGCTCAACATCGTCACCAACGCGCTCGACGCCGTCGTAGACCGTCCGGATGCCGTCGTGACAGTCACGGCGGCGGTCGACGCACCGGCCGGCGTCGTCCGCATCACGGTCACCGACAACGGCGCGGGGATGTCGCCGGAGACGCTGGCCGACATCTTCACGATCTTCGTGTCGACGAAGGGTGGACGCGGCACCGGCCTCGGTCTGACGGTGAGCCGCAAGATCCTCCGCGAGCACGGCGGCGACATCCGCGCCGCGAGCCGGGAGGGCAAAGGCAGTTCGTTCGTGCTCGAGTTTCCGCTCCGGTTGCCGGCGACCGAGCCGACCGGCGATGGCGTCTCGGACACCGCCGGGCGGCCGGCCCCATGACGGCCGCCGGGCTCAGACCGATTTCGGCCGTGATCATCACCCGTGACGCCGCGGCCCACCTGGCGGCCGTACTCGCGGCCGTCGATTTCTGCGCCGAGCGACTGGTGCTCGACTCGGGCTCGACCGATGCCACACTCGAGATCGCCCGGTCAGCCGGAGCCAGGGTCGAGCACCAGGACTTCCTGGGCTACGGCCCGCAGAAGTGCCGCGGCGTGACGCTGGCAAGTCACGACTGGATTCTGGCGATCGATGCCGACGAGGTCCTCGACGCAGAGGCCAGCGCCGCCATCCGGCGGCTCGATCTCGCCGACCCGCGCCGCTGCTGGAGCGTGCGGCGCAGGACGTTCGTCGGGGATCGCGAGGTGCGGCACGGCGCCTGGCGGAACGACTGCGTGCTGCGACTCTTCAACCGGACCACGGCGGGGTTCAAGCCGCTGCCGGTGCACGAGGAGGTGGAGTCGGGCCGGCGTCCGGACCCGTTGCCCGGCTCGCTCCTGCACTACAGCTACGTCTCGTGTGGCGACGTGCTTTCCAGGGCCGTCCGCTACGCCCCCCTGAAGGCCGCGATCATGCGACGGAAGGGGCAACGTCCGGCCGCCTGGACCCTGCCCGTCCGGGGCATGGCGGCCTTCCTCGGGAGCTACCTCTGGCGGGGCGGCTGGCACGACGGGGCCGTCGGCTTCGTGGTGGCGCTGTCGCGGGCGATCGACTCGACGCTGCCCCGGGCGATCCTGCTGCTCGACGAGCCCACGCCGCCGATCGAACGTCCGTAGCAGACGTCGGCCGCGGGCGGCAGGCCTCACTCGCGACCAGGTCCCGCGTTCCGCAGGGCGGCGAGCATGGCATCCATGTCGGCCGGGAACGGGGCCTCGAAGCGACGACGGTCGCCGGCCACGGGATGATCCAGTTCCAGCGACGCGGCATGCAGCGCCTGCCGCTGGAGAATCGGCGGGCCTGGCGGCAACCCGACGAATGACGGCTCGATGACGGTCCGCCCGCTGTACAAGCCGTCGCAGAGCACCGGTGCCCCGACGGCCGCGAGGTGCACCCGGATCTGGTGCGTCCGACCGGTGCGGGGCGTGACCCGCACCAACGCGGCCGCTCGAAACCGCTCCAGGACCTCGTATCGGGTCACCGCCTCGCGGCTGGTCGAGTGGTCGCGCCGCACCGCCATCTTCTCGCGTTGGTAGGGATGGATGCCGATCGGCAGATCGATCTCGTCGGCATCGAAGCGGGGCTGCCCCTGGGTGATCGCCAGGTAGGTCTTCACGACCGAGCGGCACGCGAACTGCCGGGCGAGCGCCTGGTGGGCGGTCTCGGTGCGGGCCACGACGATCACCCCGCTCGTGTCGCGGTCGAGACGGTGCACGATTCCCGGCCGCGTCGGTCCGCCGGCGGTGGAGAGCCCACTCGCGGCCTGGCCGCTCGCAGGGTCGCCGTGCGGCTGCAGATGCCACTTCAGCGCGCCCGCGAGGGTGCCCTGCCAGTTTCCCTTGGCGGGATGCACGACCATGCCGGCCGGCTTGTCAACGACCGCGATCGCATCGTCCACGTGGAGGAAGGTGAGTGGAATCTCCTCGGCCACGGGTCCTGCCCGGGGCGGCTGCGGGACGGTGAACACCACCATGGCGGCCGCCCGCAGTTTGAGCGACGCTTTGGCCACGACGCCGTCGACCCGCACCGCCCCCTGGTTGATCGCGCGGGCGAGAAAGGAGCGGCTGCTGTCGGGAAACAGCTTGGCCAGCAGCACGTCGAGCCTGATGCCCGCATCCTCGGCACCGACCGCGACCGTGACCTCGTCACCCGGCCGGGGAGGCGGCGGGCTCCCCGGCGGCAGCGGGTTCGGCGGATTCTTGTGCTGTGGCTGGCTCATCGGCGGGAAGGTTTTCCGCCGCGGGCTCGGCGGTCGCACCGGCGGCCGGCGCGGCCACGGCCGGCCGCGACTGGAACCATTTGTACCACCGCTCCGTCCCCGCGCGGGACAAGGCCGCGATTCGTTCCTCCGCCAGCCCGCGGAAAGCGCTGTCGGGATGCTCGTCGACGAGGGTCTGGTAGCCGCGCCGGGCCTCGTCCAAATCGCCCAGGCTCTCGCGGGTGCGGGCCAACCCGAGGATCGCCCGCTGGGCCGCCAGGTCCTTCGGCCCCTGGGCGTTGACCGACGTGTAGCGGGCGGCGGCTTCCTCGAGTCGTCGCCGCCCGAGGTCGCGATCGCTGGCGACGAGCCGATTGCCGTCGTTCAGGGCGGCGTCGGCAAGCACAAGCTCGGCCCATTCGGAAGCGTCCGATCCGCCGTAGCGGGCCACGACGTCCCGGAGACGGCCCATGTCTTCTTCGGGGAGTGCCGCCAGGCACTCGTCCCACGCCGCCGTCTGCTGGGCGGCCTGCTGAGCGCGGATCAACGTCCAGACCGCCGCTGCCGCGAACGCCACGAGCACGACCAACAGGATCGTGCCGAGGTGCGGTCTGATCCGCTCCACCACGGCCCGCGTCCCGTTGGCCAGGTCGTTGTCCTCGATTTCATCCAGGGCGACGCGGCTGTCGCGGTCCATCCGTGGCGGCTCCGCCCATCGAGTATCGGGGGCCGCGGGATCGGACGCTCCGCCCGCAGACGCCGCCAATAGAAAAGGCTGCCCGCGCAGCGTCAAGCCTGACGACGTTCCGCCCGACCTCCGTCGCGGCATCGCCGCCGGCTCGGCGACGGCAGGGGTGGACTGGTAGATTCGGGCCTCCCATCCGAGTCGCACGCTTCATGCCTCCGCCCCCGGAACGCACCGTCACCGCACGGCCGCCCGCGCGCCGCGTGGGCGGCCCCGGCCTCAACGCCGCCCAGGCCGAGGCCGTGCTCGCTCCGCCCGGTCCACTCTTGGTGCTGGCCGGCGCTGGCACCGGCAAGACGAGCGTGGTGATCGCGCGGATCGCCCAACTCGTCGCCCGCGGCACCCCCCTGGCCCGGATTCTGGCCGTCACGTTCACCAACAAGGCTGCCCGCGAGATGCTCGCCCGGGCCGCGGCCCTACTTGGTGGCCAGCGCCGCCGACCGGCCGGCGGTCCTACAGAACGGCCTGAAATCTCGACCATCCACTCGCTCTGCGTTCGCATCCTGCGCCGGCACGCCGTCCGACTGGGCTATCCCGAGCGGTTCGCGATCATCGATCGGGGCGAGCAGGAGGCGGCGGCCCGTGCGGCCCTCAAGGCGATCAAGGTGCCCGACACCGTGCTCTCTCCCGGTGAACTCGTGGATCGGGTTGGCCGCTGGAAGAGCCGTGGCCTGCGGCCCGCCGCCGCCCTCGACAGCGTGCCCAGCGACGCCGACGACACCTGGACGCTCGCCGCGGCGGGCTATCGCCGGTATCAGGAGGCGATCAAGACCGCGGGGGCGGTCGACTTCGACGACCTGTTGCTCCTGGTGGACGAACTGTTCTCGACCGCCGAGGAGGTGCGGCGTGGTGAGGCGGACCGCTTCGACCACCTGCTCGTGGACGAGTACCAGGATACGAGTGGAATCCAGGAACGGATTCTGGCCGCCCTGGCCCGCGATCACCGCAGCATCTTCGTGGTGGGAGACGACGACCAGTCGATCTACGCCTGGCGGGGTGCGGAGATCGCCCACATCCTCGATTTCACGCGCCGCTGGCCCGGCGCCCGGGTGGTCAAGCTCGAGGAGAACTACCGCTCCACCCCCGAGATCGTCGCGGCGGCGAACCTGCTCATCGAGCACAACTCGCGGCGGCACGGCAAGACGCTCGTCTCGACCGCGGCCGCGGGCCAGCCTCCTGCCGTGCTGCAGGCCCAAGACGAATCCGACGAGGCGAGCCGCGTGGTCGCCGACGTCGAGGGCATGCTGCGCGAGCGGCGGTGCGCGGCCGGGGATGCGGCGATCCTGGTCCGCACCGGCGAG
>VGYP01000201.1 GCA_016872955.1 Planctomycetota bacterium | reverse complement strand
TGGCGCTCAAGATAATGATAGGAATACCGCGAGCTTGATGATGGCCAGACTCACTCACCTGGTGATAGCCTTGCCGGCGGGATGGGGCGAAATTGATGGGCTAGGCTCGCGCTGCATGCCGGCCTGCTCGCGTTTGGCTCGCTCGAAGTCCAAGAACTCGGCATACAGGGCCGCGATACCTACCAGGCTGGTCATCGAACAAATCTTGTACGGCAGATCGCGATCCTCTTCGTTCCAATTCCAGTCCACGGCCGCCAGCACGCCGCCCCTGTCGAACTCCACGGTTTGGCGGGCGACACTGAGCGGCAGCCCGAGCAGACGAAGGTCCGCGGCACTTCGCTCTATCGTTTTCTCGCTGAGCCAGAACGTCTTGAACAAGATTTTGTCGGCGTTCGGGCCAAGCAGGATTCGCAACACAAGAAGCCAACAAGGCGTCAGTTTGGCCCCGACCTCCTTGAACAAGCCAAATATTGGCTGGCAGACATACAGGCCGCGATCCATTTTGGGTGCGCCTCGGAGGTGCTCCCATCGATTGACGTCGGGCACCTCGTGAAACTCAAGCGGGCACAGGATCTCGTACGGCGGCTCGAACCACGACTCGAACGCCCGCGGTGAACGACCCTGCAGCCCAAGGGCCGCCTGCCGCCGTTCAATGTCGATTTCACGCAAGTCAGGGATCTGTGGATTCATGGTTGCCTCAATTCCTTTCTTATAAAGTAGTTGCCGTCGCCATTGCCGCTCGCGGGATTTCTGGACCTTGGCTGCTGCGACGTTCAGGGGCACGCCTGGAGACAGCGGGTGAGCCTGGGCCGCTGCTTCATGCCGCTTCCCGTCACGCCGAAATCCTGTCCAGCACTTTTGTCATGCGCTGAAGTGTCTCGTGGTCTTCCGCATCAAGAAGTTCCCCGATATCTGGGTAGCCAAACTCACGCAGGCACCGAGCCAGACGTTCATGAAGATCGCGTTGGTCCTGAACACGCCTGATGTGGCGACTGTACTGCTCTTCCAGTTGCTCGATGTAGAATCTCTCGGTGTCACTCAGGTTTGGCGTGAGCGCATCGACGGCCGCGAAGCATTCCTTGTCTTCCTGGCGTTCGTCCGGCGTGAGTTCGCAGCGGTCGAGAAGAGACTTGCGTCGGAGCACATAGCCGCGATCGAGGCACCGTTTGACGTACGCGAGACGGCCAAGCTTCTCGTCATCTGCGGGCTGCGTTTCGGAGGTGTCGCAGTCCTGAACTACGGTTTGGACCGGCCCGCTTTCCTGGCAAAGAGCGGGCTGGTTTTTCACCGGGCTCGCGTTGGCGTCGTGCCTGGGCTCGGGGTCGCCACGACGTTCAGCCTCGATATCGAACGCCTCCCGAGTCTGGCTGGTCACGTCGCCGCCCCGATAGACCAGACTTCCCCGCACGCCGCTGCCCCAGTTGCTGTAGAGCAGTTCAAGCACCAGGCCCGGCTCCTGCCCAGACATCTCCTCGACGATCGACACGGGCGGCACCTCGCGGGAGTCAATCCGGACGACAGCCAGCGGAGGGTTGTCGGGCTCGGATTTCAGGAACGGATTGCTGTAGTCCGGCAGGCATGGGCCAAATACGGGCGCGATCATGCTGCGGGCACGTTCGGCGAGGTGAGCGGGCCCATAGACTTTCAGGGTGCTGTGGCAGACATTCGGCATAGTTCAACGGCTTGTGCCGCTCCTGTGGGGAAAAATCAAAACCAGTTCGTTCATAGTGGGCGTGTTTGTCGCGTCAGACGGCCCGGTGCTCGCCAATGCGGCCATCGATGGCCCGCAGCTGCCGCCGCCCGCCGGTGCTCAGGTCGTCGTACTCCAGCACGACCGTCACGGCGGGCACCTGGGCGACGAGTTTGTTGAAGGCTGTGAGCGCCGGCACCGCCTCGGTCGTGATCTCCATGCTGCCGGCGACGTAGCTCTTGGTGCCGTTGGTCGTGTACTTCACGCCCGGGCGAGCCGCCGCCGGGAGCGCGTCTATCGCCAGCTCTCGGCACCGCTCAACCTCCGCGGGCAGACCGTGAAAGACGAGCCGGTTTCGCACCTGCGGTACCGTGCCGAGCGTCACAGGCTGCTTGGTACGCGGCCGCCTGGTGCCCGTGCCGCTGCCACCCTGGCCGCCCGCCTTCGTCTCGGCCTGCCGCTTTGATTTCCGGCGACGCTTGCTCGTGCTGACATAACGCTGGTCGATCCGCACGGCGTTCAGCCCGACCGCATCTGAAAACAGTCGCGTCTTCGACATCCACGCCCCGCCGAAGCCGATGTTCAGCGTCATGCGATCCGTCTCGCACGACAGGGTGTAGCAGGTGAACATCATGCCGGGGTTGCGCTTGACGGCCCTGCGAACCATGTCGATGTCGGCGTCGAACTGGATGAGGCAGCGGAAGCCAGTGCCCGGGTCACGCTGCTCTTCCCAGCCCGCCTGGACGAACTCCGCGAATGCCTCGTCGACCGATGCCACGCCAAAAGATTGGGTGGCGGACACGAAGAGTCTTGTCAGCGTTGTTCCGTGGTCTCTTGGCATCGTGTCGGCTCCGAGGATTTGGGGTTTGAGGTCACTGCTGATCGATCTGATGTAGTGCGGCGGTGTATCCCGGGCGTGCCTACTCCTGTGTGAAAGCCAGCTGGGACTTCCATTGCTGCCAGACGATACTGCTCCAGAAATCAACCATGTCGTCGTCGTCGTCGTCATCGTCCCGGTAGTCATCGTGGACGTCGTGCCGGGGAAAGTGCGCGAGGATCACCCACGTCGAACCGTGCTCGTCGGTCCCGAACTCGACGGCGCCCTCAGGCAGCAGGTTGGCGAGCCCGGCGTAGAGGCAATGCACATACGCCTTCGTGCGGGCATGAATCACGGGGTCGCTGTCGGGCCGTTTGGTGAAGCCGTCGTTGCCGAACAAAGCGATGCAGAAGGTTCCGCAAGTGTCTGCAGGAAAGTACCGCATGGCGCCGCGGTGAGATTCATGGCAATGCTCGCAAATCAGAGCGGCGGCTTGCCCAGCACGTGGCGTGTCATTCGTCGTCAGTAGGGTCATGGCGTTGTTCCTTTCAGGTTGTCGTCAGAGCCGTTCATCGAAGCTGAACAAGAAGGTCGTTGGCGGGTCGGTTATCGGTATCGAGGGAAACTGTTGCGGGTCAGCGGCGTTAGCGCCCCCAGGAGACCCTGGCCGCACTCTTGTTCCGATCTTCGTGACACTGCCCCCGAGGTCTTGTCGGCTGATGCCTACACATCGAGCGGGCCCTTCATGTGCGGTAGCCCGCTGGCCTGCCACGCCCCGCACTTGCTCGCACGGGTGTGGTTGCTGTGCACGACGAGCTTCTTGCAAGTGGGCTGATAACGGCCCCGGTAACGGTTCTCCCAGACTGCGGTGCCCGACACGGTGTACCCCCATGGTGCCAGGAAGTGTTTGATGATGTATCGGAGCCACTTTGGTAGGTCATCGTTGGTGACATCCAGGGACACAGTCAGACCCGACAAATCGCGGTTGGGCATCCAGGGGCACCACAGCCGGGGCTGCCCTCGCGGCGGCTTGTTGGCATCGACGATGGATGGGCATCGCCAGTCCTCGTCATCGCCGACATAAAAGCCGCCTTCAAGGCCCAGAGGTAGCCCCACCTTCGCATGTGTGTCGTCGGCACCTTCCATCGTGGACAGGACTCGTACGTTGCGCTTCATGCGTCGTGTCCTGTTGAAGCGAGTCAGGTAGTCGGCGTGCCGCTCTTCGAGCCGCGGTGTGATCTGAAATGACCCGTAGATATAGACGTCGTTACCCATGTTGGGTTCTCCTAGGTTTCGTCTCTTTCGAAAGAACACCAGACCACGGCGGCCTGGTGCTCGACGAGCTGGCCATCGGTTAACGATTTCCCGCCCGCAACATCGCCTCAAACTTTTCGAGCGCCACGAGCAAGCCGGGGATCTGCAGCAGATATCCCGTGGCCAGCATCCGGAATTCCGCGAGCATCTCCGGGCTCACGGCGGTTTCGAGGTCATCGCTTGAGTAGCGTGCTGATGAGTCGGGCTCACCACCCTGGCCGTACCCACCAGCCTGGCTTCGCGTTACGGCCTCCTCCAGGAACATGGTGAACTGCTCGACGCCCCGGTGACCCCAGCGCAGGTCCTGGTCCCAGCCGGTCAGGCGTCGGCTCAGGTAGTCGAGAATGTCTGTGTCTGATTGCATTGTGTTTCTCCTTTGGTTTTGGATGGCGAACCTAGTTCTCGTCGCTCTCGTCGTCGTTCTCGTCACCCTCGTCCACGGCGGCCATGACGGCCTCCATGGCCTCGACGGCGTATTCGGCCTGTTCTTGCAAGTCCCGAAGATCGTCAAGAAACATCTCAAGCTTGTCGGGGTCGATGGCCAGCAAGTCGGCGCGGGTGAGTTCGCCTTCGGCCCGGGCGGCCTGGCCGTGGTCATTGAGCCAATCGAAGAGCCGCAGGGAGGCTTTGTCGGCCGCGGCAGCTCCGCGAGAGATGTCTGACTTCCACTGCCGCATGATGGGCGGCAGCGGCATGCCGGTGTCCGCGTCGCCGTCCACGCTCTGCGCGGGTGAGGTGGGCGTGTCGTTCATCGGGCCCTGGGGGTGACTGTCGGAATGGTGCATGGGACTTCTTCCTTGGGGTGGAGCTGAACAAGAACGTCGTTGGTGAATCGGGGGCCGTGGCCGGGGGAAGCCTGTGAGGAGCGGCCGGCCCACCCTCACGCCCTGGTGGCAACGGGTGGACGCCGCACGCGGACAGTCACTTCAGCAAGGCCACTCGGCGTCGGTGTCGGCACGGAGTTCCAAGATCTGCTCGACCGTCTCTAGGGCCTGGTGAACCTGGTCGAGCAGGTCTTGCAGGTTGTCCCGGGCGACTTCGAGCGGCTCCTGGTCCGCAGCCTTGAGGTCGGCCGGAGTCAGGCCCTCAGCGAGCCCGTAGAGGGCGTCGTCCAGATCCTCCGCGAGCGACATGGCGTCGCTCGCCGCCGAGCCGAAGGACTCGCTGTAACCCAGAAGCATCTCGGCTACGGGGCAGACGCGAATAGCGGCTGCCGGGGCTGTGACTTTCACTTTCCGCTTCGACATAACTTAGTCTCCTTTGTTAACACCCGTGATCAACCGCGATCAGCAGTGTGCTCGCGTTAATGTAGCACTGCCGATTGGCCTTACAACGACTCTTGTCGTGAGGCACAACCATGCGCCTCGTGCCCGGCTGAGCAACTCACCAGGCAGCTCTTGCGCTCGTGCCGGGCAGCGCTACGATGTCGGAATGAATCTGCAGGACCTACCTTCGAGCTCGCCGGCGGGCCGAACAATATGCTGCTGCCATACGGCGATGGCGGCCGCCGCTGGAGATCTCATGCCAACGAGCTCCCCGCCGAGCCGCTCGCGGGAGTCGCTCCTGACGCGGCCGGGCTATGGGCTCCTCGCCGCGACGATCAAGGGCCTGCGGCTGCACGCTCCGGCCGCCTTCCCCGTGCTCGTGCGCACCGGCGGCGTGGGGACGAACCTCGACGGCTTCTGTGCCCGGCGGCCGGCCCGGTTCGTGATCCATCTGAACGAACGGCTGGGCCCGAGCGTC
>VGYP01000200.1 GCA_016872955.1 Planctomycetota bacterium | reverse complement strand
GCGGCCGACAAGTTTCTCCCCCCCCCCCCCCCCCCCCCCCCCCCCCCCCTCCATCGCATGCCCGACACGCTCACGGCCACCGATCTGCTCCCTGCCCGCCTGCGGGTGATCGATTCGCACACGCTGGGCGAGCCGACACGACTGGTCTGCGACGAGCACGTCGCCGCCGCGCTGACGCTCGGTGCGGGCAGCGTGCGGAGTCGTCGGGACGTGTTTCGCACCCGGCACGACCCGTTGCGGCTGGCCATCGTGGGGGATCCCCGCGGCGCGGAAGCGATGGTAGGCGTGCTCACCATGCCGGCCGCGGAGCCGGACTGCGCGCTCGGGGCCTTCTACTTCAATCGGGTCGGTTATCTCGACATGTGCGGCCATGCCACGATCGGGCTGGCCGTCTCGCTCGGGCACCTCGGGCGGATCGCCCCGGGTCGGTTCGACCTCGAGACACCGGCGGGCGTGGTCGGGGTCGAGTGGCACGGCGGCACGGCGGCCTCCTTCTCCTGCCGCCCGCCGCGACGTCTCCACCGCGGGCTCGCGGTCCACGCCGGCGACGGCTCGGTCGTGACCGGAGACGTGGCCACTTCCGGGCTCTGGTTCTTCATCACTGCCGACCACGGCCTGCCTGTGGCACCAGCCGCGATCCCGCTGCTGCTTGACAAGGCCCGTGCAATCCGGCGGGGTCTCGACGTGGCCGACATCCGGGGAGACGCCGGCGAGGCGATCGACCACGTCGTGCTGCTTGGACCACCGCACGATCATGCCAACGACGCCCGCAACTTCGTGCTCTGCCCCGACGGCGCCTTCGACCGCTCTCCGTGCGGCACCGCGACGAGCGCGCTGGTCGGCTGTCTCCACGAGGACGGCAAGCTCCCTGCCGGCGCGGTCTGGCGGCAGGAGAGCATCCTCGGGGGGCTGTACGAGGCGACGATCCGTCGCGTCGGCGACGCGGTCGTGCCGACCGTCCGTGGCCACGCCTGGATCTCGGCCGAGAGCACGCTTTGTTTTTCGGCCGACGACCCGTATCGGACGGGGATCGCCGACCTGCCCGAGCGGTGACCTGGGTCGGGCGGCGGCTGGCCGCCGGCGGTCAGGCGAGTCGGCGGGATTCCTGGTCGAGCCGCTCGCTCACGAATCGCATGACGTCGGCCACCACATGGTCCGCGTGCGGCCGTCCGCCCCCACCGGGCTCGACGAGGGCCACGTGTGGGATGCCGAGGGCGGCGAGCTTGCTCTGCAGGCGGACGGCACCATCGTGCCAGCGGCGATCGGCAGGATCCGCGGTGAAGAGCTGGTGCCGAGGCCAGTTCAGCGGATGGATGTGCAGGATGGCCGTATCCTGCCGGGCTCGTTCAACGTCGCCATAGATCGCGGCCAGCGTGTCGCAGAGATCGCCGTCGTCCCGCTCGTGCGCCTCGCGCAGCGCCGCGTGGAAGTCGATCGCCGGTGTGATCGCGGCGGCCACCGGAAACGTGTTCGGATGACGGTAGGCCAGTCGGAGGGCGCCCTGCCCGCCCATCTCCACCCCCAGCACCGCGATCCCGGGGGGCGAGACGCCGAATCGCGCCGCGATCTCGGCGACCACGTGGTCGATCACATATCGCTCTGGTGTGGTCCCGACGTCAAAGGCGGGGGTGATTCGGTCGAGCCACCATGATCGGCCGGTCCGCGGTGCCACGACCGGCAGCCGCAGGGCCTCGCAGGCGTCGCGCAGTGTCGGCCACTCCTGGAGCCAACGCTCGCGGAGGTCGTGCAGGTAGATCACCGCCCGACCCGGCGATGGATCGGCGGGCGCATGGATCTCGCAGGCATGTCCCGCCACTTCGGCGACGAGCCAGTTCGGACGAGGTGGTTGCGAAACTGGCATAGGATGAAGGGCGCTGGAGCCGCAGGAATGACCAGGGCCGTATTCTAGGAGTCGCGGAGAAGCGGGTATCCTGGCCGGTTCGAGTTTCGGAGCCTGTGAGGGTCGTCGGTCGATGCGGATGCTGCTTTCCTCCGACGACCTGGCTGCCGGCTTGGATCGGCTCGCGGCACAGGTCCGCGCCGCCTACGGCCAGGGGCCGCTCACCGTGGTAGGCGTCCTGACCGGCAGCATCGTGGTCGTGGCCGACCTCATCCGCCAGCTGGAGGGGCCCGTGCAGGTGAGCATGGTCTGGGCCAGCAGTTACCGGGGCCCGGCCACCAGGCCGGGCGAGTTGAAGCTCCGGCTCGATTTCCTGCCCGACCTGACCGGCCGCCATGTGCTGGTGGTCGACGACATCTTCGACACCGGCCTCACGCTCCACGCGCTGCTCGCCGAACTCGGCCGGCGAGGGGCGGCGAGCATCCGATCGCTGGTGCTGCTCCGCAAGCTGGGCAGGTCCGAAGTCGCGATCGAGCCCGACTTCGTCGGCTTTGACATCCCGGACGAGTTCGTGGTCGGCTTCGGCCTCGACTGCGACGGGGCCTGGCGGCACCTGCCGTATCTTGCCGTGCTCGACGAGGCGGAGATCGCCGCCGCCCGCGCCCCCGCCTCCCAGGACGCCGATGGACGAGGCTAGGAAGGTCCTGATCGTCGTCCGTGGCCTCGACCCGGTCGGCACGGGCCGGCAGGTCGAGGTGGCGGCCGAAACGCTGGCGGCCGCCGGACACGCCGTCACGATCGCGGTCACGACCGCGGGAGGCGGCACGCCCGCCCGGCTCGTGGCCCGGGGTTTTGGGGTGGAGCGGGTCGGGGACCGGCCGGTCGGCGACGTCGCGGCCACCCTGCGGTTGGCCGGCCTCGTCCGCCGGCTGCGGCCGGGGGTGATCCTCGGCTTCGGCCGATCGCAGGCGTTCCGGGTGGCGCTCGCCCGTCGGTGCGCGCCTCATTGCCGCGGGCTCGTGTGGCTGGGCCTGCCGCCGAGTGGTCCGCGACAGGCCTGGGCTCTGGGGCGGCTCGACGCGGTGATAGCCACGTCGGTGGGTGTGGGCGACGCCTGCCGCCGTGCAGGCATCGCCGCGCGGCGCATCGTCGTCGTGCCGCCGGCGGCATCGGCTCCGCCGGCCTCCGGTCTTCCGCGACACGAGATCGCCGCGCGGCTCGGACTCGACGCTGCTTTGATCTGGACGCTCGCCGTCGCGCCTCTGGAGTCGTCCGCACGACTGTCCCGCCTGCTCTGGGCGATCGATCAACTCGGTGTCGTCCGCCACGACCTGCAGCACGTGCTCGTCGGCGCCGGCCCGCTCCGCACCGCGGTCGCGCGGCAGAGCCGGGTGCAGGAGATCGCCGAGCGGTTGTTCCTCATGCCGAACTGCGACGTGCTGCCCGACCTGCTCGGCGAGGTGGGCCTCGTCTGGCAGTCGGGCGACGTGGCACTCGGCGGCGCGGTCCTGGATGGCCAGGCCCGCGGTGTGCCGGCGGTGGCCGTCGAAAGCGAAGCGGCGGGGCACCTGATCGTCGACGGCCTGACCGGCCGGATCGTGCCGCCGCTGCCGGAGAGCGAACTTCCCCGCAGGGTGTTCGGACTGCTCGAAGATGGTGACCTGATGCGTCGCTACGCCGCGGCCGCGGCTGCGCGGTCCGCCGAAGTGTTTCCCGCCGCGCGGTTCGCGGCGGGCCTCCTGTCAGTGGTCAGGGGCGGGGCGTAGCCGTCAGCGTGCGGCCGAGGTGGGCCGTCCGCGGCTGGCCGTCCTCCGCCACGAGCACCCCCGCCTTGAACACCTTCGCCGGCATGGCGAACATCGCCGCCAGGTCCAGGTTGGGCCGGTAGCAGGCGATGTCGGCATCGGCACCGACACCCAGGTGGCCCTTGGTGGTCAGGCCGGCGATCCGCGCGGGAGCGGCTCGGGTCACGATGCAGAGTTCCTGAAGCGTGTACTCGCGGTCGATCGTTCGCAGCGGGCTGCGACTGCGGACCCGGGGATGAATCCGGCTCAGCGCCTCGCGGCGGAAGGCGGCGTCGCCGAGCAGTCGCATGAGGTGGGGGTAGGCGGTGAAGTGGGCGCCGTTGGGGTGATCGGTGGACAGGGCGAGCCGCCACGGGTCCGCCGCCGTCAGAAACCATTCCAGCCCGATCGCCCACTGCCAGGCGTGGATCAGGTTGGTCTCCCGGTAGGCGATCGGCAGCACCCCGCAGCCACCCTCCAGATGCAGATCGTGCGAGACCAGCGGCACGCCGGTCGCGTAAGCCAGGTGCTCGGCCGCCGCCGAGTCGCCCGTCATCGCCACCGTGCCGCCGAAGAGCACCTGGCCGACGTCCAGCGTGAGGTCGTCGTGGGCATCGAAAAACTCCACGAGCGGGGCGACACCCGAACCGAACGACGTCTCGTCGAGGTCGCCGCCGGCGTAACTGTGGAACTGGACGTGCGCGAGGTGGGCCCGCCGGCCGGCGAGCGACTTCATCGTCTCGAGCAGCGTCCGCCAGTTGCCCGGCAGGCCGAGGTTGGCGGTGTGCACGTGGAGGGGATGGGGCAGACCGAGTTCGCCCACCGCCGAGGCGAGCCGCTCGAGCAGCACCCGCGGGGTGAGGGACTCGCCCGGCAGCGACGTGTCGAGATCGTGGTGGTCTCCCCGTCGGCCCCGCTTCCAGAAGGCGGGTCCGCCGGGATTGGCGACCTTCACCGCCCAGCCCCTGCCGCGGGCGATGGCCGTCGCCAGCAGCGTCCGCAGCGCCGCGCGGTCGTCGCGGGCGGCGGCGGCGAGCACCTCGGCGTCGTCCGCAGCCAGCAGATAGACGCCCTTGTCGAGGATCGGCAGCTCGGCGAGTTCGCGATGGGCGATGTCGGCGGCGGCCGTCGCGATTGCCGCGTCGAACACCGTGGTGTACCCGAGCGCCGCGTAAAGGCTCCCGGTGGCGTGGATGGTCGGCACGGCGGCGGGTTGGCCGTGGCGGCGTCCCCGGGCCAACTGGGGTGCGATCCGCCGACCTGCGTTCACCTTCGGTCCGGCCACGTGACTGTGGAGATCCACGCCGCCGGGCATCACGACCAGCCCCGCGACGTCGACCCGCTGCCAGCCCCGTGGATCGGCAGGGGCCGCGACGATGCAGCCATCCTCGATCCAGACGTCGGCCACCACGCCGTCGCGGTCGTTGGCCGGATCCTGGACGCGGCCTCCCGCGAGGACGAAGCGATGTGATGACGACGGTGGAGCGATCACGGCCCGGCCCCCACGGCGATCCGCTCCCGCAGCGCGACGAGGATGGCGGCCAGACCATCGGTGGCGGCCGTCGCGGTCGGATCGCCCACGGTCTCCTCCCGCCCGTCGGGACGCAGGACCGGACCGGCGGCCGTCGCGGATCGCAGGTGCACGCACCGACCCGCGGAGCCCGGTGGCACGTCGGCTCGCGAGTCGATCCGCACCACCGCGAGGTCGGCGGCACGGCCGGCGATCGCCGTCTCGACCACGGCCGGCAGGCGGCCGATGGCGAGCACGGCATCGACCTCGCCCCGTGAGACGAGCGCCGCCGCCGAGCACTCCCCCGGCCGGAAGTGGCCCCCCGACCGGTCGGCCCGGGCCACCGCGCCGGCGGCACCGTACCGCCACGTGAGGATCGTCGCGGCACCGGCGGTGTCGTCGAGGCCGGCCATGGCGTCACCGAGGGGCACCACGAACGCGGGACGCT
>VGYP01000199.1 GCA_016872955.1 Planctomycetota bacterium | reverse complement strand
CGGTGGTCCGCGTCGGGGGCCGCGGCCGCAACGACTCCGGCGCCGGCCTGCTCGGCCTGCAGTGGCAGCCGTTCGAGATGCGCGACCCGCGGCAGAATCCCGCCAACACGACGCCGCAGGTGCCGGCCGATCGCCACCTGCTTCGCCTCGACCTGATGGACCAGCTCGGGGCGGGGTTCGCGGCGCAGCTGCCCGAGGAGTCCGCCGACCACCGGGCGCTTTATCGCCGCGCCACGCGCATGATCCTCAGCCCGGCGATGCAGGCCTTCGATCTGGAGGCGGAGTCCGCCGCCGTGCGGGCGGCGTACGGCGACGGGGATTTCGCCGCCGGATGCCTGCTGGCCCGCCGGCTCATCGAGCACGGGGTGTCGTTCGTGGAGGTGGTGTCGCCCGGCTGGGACACGCACCAGGACAACTTCGCACAGGTGGTGGAGCTCTCAGCCCAGGTCGATCGGCCGCTGGCGGCGCTGGTGACGGACCTCGCCGACCGCGGCCGGCTCGACGACACGCTCGTGATCTGGATGGGGGAGTTCGGCCGCACGCCGCAGGTCAACCCGCGCGGCGGCCGCGACCACTTTCCGCGCAGCTTCAACGCGCTTGTGGCAGGGGGCGGGGTGCGCGGCGGCCAGGTCGTCGGTCGCACCGACAAGGCGGGCGTCGACGTGGCCGACCGGCCGGTGACGGTGCCCGACCTGTTCGCCACGTTCTGCCGTAGCCTGGGGATCGACCCGGCCGTGGAGAACGTCTCCGCGTCGGGCCGTCCGATCAAGCTCGTCGACGACGGTCGGGCGGTCGGCGAGCTGTTCGCCGGGTGAGCAGGGGGGCGCGACGATGACCACGTCGGCCCCGGCCGGTGCCCCATCCCGCGCCACGCGCCGGCTCGCGCTGTTGGCGACGGGCCTGGCGCTGCTCACGCTGGCCGGCTGGTGCGGCGCCTGGCATTGGACGCTCGACCTCGCCAGCCACTTCCGCTGCTACTGGCTGCTGTTCGCCGTCCTCATGCTCGCCGAGACACTGCGGCGGCACGGGGTCCGGCCCGCCGGACGCTGGCCGATCGCCTGCCTGACGGTGGCGCTCGTCGGCAACGCCTGGGCGATCGCCCCCTGTTACCTGCCAGTCGTCGAGCCGGCCGCGCCGCCGGCCGCCCGGCCGCTGGCGATCGTGGCGCTGAACGTCTGGGCCCGGAACCGGCGGACCGAGCGGACGCTCGCCTACCTGCGCGAGCAAGCGGCCGACGTGGTCGTGTTGCTGGAGGTGAGCGCAGCCTGGGGAGCGACGCTCGAGGAGCTGGCCGACCTCTACCCGCATCGCCTCGTCGAACCGCGCAGCGACAACTTCGGCATCGCGCTGTTGTCTCGCACCCCGCTCCTCGAGGGACGGGTCGTCGAGTTCGGCGGCACGGGTCTGCCGAACGTCGTCGCCCGGGTGCGGCACGAGGGAACGGAGGTGACGATCGTCGGCAGCCATCCGGTGCCCCCCGGGGGAGGCCGGCGGGCCCGTGCCCGCGACGCGCAGCTGACGGCGATCGGCGGCTTCGTGGCCGCCGCGCCCGGCCCGTGCATCGTGGCCGGCGACCTCAACGCGACGCCCTGGTCGCACGCCTTCCGGCGGTTGCTCGCCGACGGGGGGCTGCGCGACACGGCCGCCGGCCGCGGCGTGCAGGCCACCTGGATGGCCCGGCTCTGGGCTCCCCGCATTCCCATCGATCACGTGCTCGTCACGCGCGGCACGGCCGTGGTGCGGCGCGCGGTCGGCCGCGACGTCGGCTCCGACCACTTTCCGATCGAGGCCGAGGTGGTCCCGCAGGCGCGCGAATGACCGGCGCCGGCGGTACCGCGCATCCGCGGCGCGGGCGGGCCGTCCCGCCGTTGACACGGTCAGGTCAGCCCGGCGAGCCGCCAGGCCGCCTCGCCGACCGCGAACGAGACAATGTTCGCGACCACGATCGCCGCGAGGTCCCGCCGGGTCGCCCGCGGGTCGCGCGGCAACGGCCGGATGAACGCCTGCCAGACAAGGCCGCACTCGACGACCGGGGCGAGCGTCTCGGCCGCCACGAGCGACCAGCCCCGCGCGGCGTCCGCCGGTAGCAGGCGTGGGACCACGAACCAGACGAGCGGCGGCGTGCAGCCGCTCAGCCAGATGCCGGCGAACGACCGCACGCCCCGGCCGTGCCGCGACGAGAGCGCGACCGCCAGCACCGCCGTCTCGATCAGGATCGTAGCCGACCGATCGCCGGCCACGAGCGCCGTTTCCGGCATCGGCACACCCTCGGGGCGGGGACTCGGTTCAGGGCATGCGCAGCAGGAACGGGATCTCGGCGAGCACGTGCAGCACCGCGAGGGTGAAGTGGTTCTTCGGGGAAGTTCGGGGCACGGTCCGGTCGTTCCGGGGGCGTTGGTGGCGTAGATTGCCGGGATAGACGCACTCTCCACGCACCATGCCCGGCTTCTGGGCCTCGACGACTCCTGGCGAGTCGATGCTGTTGACCTTCGGCTCGATGAGCGGCGAGTCGAAATCCGCCTGGCGCATGTCGGTTCGGGCATTTACCGCCCGGCATGCGGCCAATCCTGCGGTATTGCCGATCACGCGGAGGAGCTGCGTTGGCGGCACCTCGACACGATGCAGTTCACGACGGAGCTGGTCGCCCGACTGCCACGGTGCCGCTGCGCGGATCACGGGGTGAAGACGATCGTGCCGCCGTGGGCAGGAAAGCACAGCCGTTTCGCCCTGTTCTTCGAAGCCTTCGCCATCGAAGTCCTCCAGGCGTGCCGCACCGTCAAGGCCGCGGCTTCCCTCCTCGGGCTTTCCTGGGATTCGGCCCAGAGAATCATGGATCGGGCCGTCGAACGGGGCCTCGAGCGACGCGAGGCGACGCCCATTCCCCACGTCGGCATCGACGAGAAGAGCTTCGGAAAAGAGCACGACTATGGCAAGAATAGCCCGGCCAATGGCACTTCCACAACCATGTCGACGGGCGTTTCCGAGCCGATGAGCGGGTCGTGATCCGGGGGCGCAGTCTTCCTGGCCCCAAAAGCCGTTCCAGGCCCACATGGCTGCCCCCCGGGAGTGGCGTTTGTCTGGCGTCAACGCAGAGTCTCTCCGAGTCCGGCAGCCGGCGGCTTCGTTGATGCCTCGTGCCCGGCAGGGCCCAGAGGCTGTGGATGTCGATCACGGGCAGCTCATCGGGCGACGCCTGGAAGACGTCGCGGTCGTCATGGACCTGGACGAGCTCGCCCCAGTCGGTGGGTGGGCCGCGGGCGGCTGCGATCGGTGGTGGCTCGAGCGGTTCGCCGAGGTGGGTCAGAATCTTGCGGATCGGGCCCGGCTGGGTGATGAACGCGATGAGCCGGATGTCGCCACCACATCCCGGACACTCAAGCGGAAACTCCTCCCCCACCCGGGCCAGGAGTTTCACCCAGGCTATCCGTGACGTGTCGTGCGAGCGTGGCTTTGCCCGAGCGTCACAGCAGCCTTCTGCGGTATGCGTACTGCCCGGCTGCGCGCCGGTCACAGCCGCTTGCCGATGTTCCCGATCGCGAGCGCCGTGACGGCCCGCCGCAGCTTGTGATTCGTCGCGAATACTCCGTGATACCGGTGCCGATGCTTCCGCGGCGGCGGCACGAGATCGGCGGGCCTGTCGGGGAACTCAAATGGTGTGAGTTCGACGACGCCGTTGGCCCCAGGTCACGTGGACTTCCGCCCGCGGCCCGGGCCGACCCAGTTGGCCGCTTTGTGTCGGGGGAGAATGTAGCGGACGCGGGCGATGCGGCCGTCTGTACCGCGGATCACGGAGAGCCGCTCGAGCGCGAAGGGCGGCCGGGCACAGGATCGGAGGAGATGTTCCAGACTCTGAAAATAGCTCGGCACGTCGCGGTCGATGAGTGTGATCCGGAGGGCGGTCCCTTCCAGCCGGCCGGAGGTCGGCCCACGCTCCTGGGCGGCTTGCCCGAGACGAGTTGGCCCTGGCTGGCCCGGGCCGTGGACGCCGCCCTCGCTGCGGCGTCGGTGGCCGGCCAGGCCGGGGCTCAGCCGCCGGCGGTACAGGCGAACAGTTCCTCGACGTAGCCGGCGCGCAGCCAGGCGGGCGACCGTTCGAGGCAGCGGACCTGCTGCGAGTCGGGCAGCAGGGACGGGAGGAAGCCCGCCCCCGCCGGCGTGCCGATGGGCACCCGCGTCTCCTGATTGAAGGAGAGGAAGAGCCGGGTGCTGCGCGGAATCACGTCGAGATAACGACGAACGGTCTCAAGGTCGAACTCGGGCAGCGAGTCCTGGTTGAAGATCAGGTCGAACCGGCCCGCGGCGCCTGAAAGGCACTCGAAGTCGGGCATGATTCGGAGGGTTGGGCCAGTCGGTGGGGCGGGCTCGGCGAACAGCGTCAGCCGGTGGTTCGGGAGCGCCTGAGCCAGAAAATACGCCTGCATCGCGTTCACTTCCGGCAGATCAACGAGCGTCAGGTCCCCTGCGCCGAGCCTGCCGAGGACGGAAGCCACGAGGCCGATCCCGGGCCCGATCTCGCAGATGCGGCTCTGGTCGAGCGATCGCTGTTCACGGTCCCGGAGCGACCGCTGAATCCGCAGCGCCGCATACACCGCGGTCGTCGATCGGACATGGACGACACCGCCCCCGGAGGCCAGGCCGAACAGACCGCCGCAGATCTCGGGCACCCGGATCGGAAGCCCGATCCTGTCTTCGATGCGGGTCGCGAGTTCGTCCAGCGTGGGGGGCGGCGCAGGCACGGTCGGCCGACCTTCGGGGCAGGCGACACCCATGACGCCGAGCCACTCGGCCAGCCCGCAGACGCTGTCAGCAATCCAGAGGAGCCGCTGCCGCTGCGACGACGGACTCGCGTTGATCACGTCGAAGGTCGGTTTCCCTTGAAAGAAACCATGAGCGGCTTGACGGATGGCAAGTTCCCGCAGGTAGTCGTTCAACGGCTCGGGGCGACCCGCCTCCAACAGGGCGGTGAGTTCGCCCATGTGGTCGCTGCGGATACGCTGCCAGGGGCCGCCGCGGATCACGCCCATGTCGTGCTCGGCCTGCTTCGACCGGGTGAACGCCGTGATGATCCGCAGGAGAATGCCGTGATCCGGCCCGCTCGCCCCCCGGGTCAGGCCGGAGGCGAGTTCGCTCTCCCGCAACCAGGGACGGCGCTGCTCGATCAGGGCGGCTGAATCCATCGCCGGGAGCGTACGACGAGCCGGCTGCAAGCGGCAAGGTCAGGGGCTGCGGCTACAATCAGGCGGGCAACCGTGGAGTGCGGCCGCGAACGCGATGTTTCAGTGAAGACGCTGTCGGGTGATTCGCCGCGGTGTTGACGGCGGTTGAAAACGGCGGCGCGGGGCGGTCGAGAATGGTGTCGCTTGGTGGTGTCGATCTCCCCTGAGGTCGTGAGGGTGTCGCGGTTGGTTCAGTTGCGTCGTCAGCCCGTCCGCCGCCGTCGCCGCGTGGCGTCCTGCAGCCGGTAGCTTTCGCCCTTTGTCTCCAGAATGTGGCCGCGGTGGGTGAGCCTGTCCAGCGCTGCTCCCGTGAGCCGTTCGCTGCCAAGGACTTCGGTCCAGTGCTCGAATGGCAGGTTGGTCGTGA
>VGYP01000198.1 GCA_016872955.1 Planctomycetota bacterium | reverse complement strand
TGCAGAAGCCGCTGCGGTGGCTGCAGGCCATCTCCCGCTACCGGGCCACGATCAGCGGCGGTCCCAACTTCGCCTACGAGCTCTGTGTCCGGAAGACGACGCCCGAGCAGCGGGCGGCCCTCGATCTATCCAGCTGGTCGCTGGCCTTCAACGGCGCTGAGCCGGTGCGGGCCGAGACGATCGACGCCTTCTCGGAGGCCTTCGCCGTCAGCGGTTTCCGCCGCCAGGCCTTCTACCCCTGCTACGGGCTGGCGGAAAGCACGCTGATGGTGACCGGCGGGATGAAGTTCGAGCCGCCGGTGGTCCGCTCTTTCGACGCCACCGCCATCGAGATGGGCACCGCGGTCGCCAACACAGCCGACGCCTCCCACGCCCGTCGGCTGGTGGGCAGCGGCCGCGAACTCGACGGCCAGGACGTGCTGATCGTCGATCCGCAAACCCGTGAGCCGCTGCCCCCCGACCGGATCGGTGAGATCTGGGTGAGCGGGCCGAGCGTGGCCCAGGGCTACTGGAACCGTCCCGAGGAGACGCAGGCCACCTTCGGCGCCATGCTCGCCGAGCCCGACCCGGGAGCACCCACGCAGGTGGTGGCCCGCTGGCGGCCGAACCCAGGCCCCTACATGCGGACGGGTGATCTCGGCTTCTTCGACAACGGTGAACTGTTCGTGACGGGTCGGCTCAAGGACCTGATCATCGTCCGCGGCCGCAACCACTATCCGCAGGACCTGGAATACACGGCCGCCGAGGCGACGCCGCTGGTGCGGGCCGGGTCGTTGGCGGCCTTCGCCGTCGACCACGAGGGCCGCGAGCGGGTGGTGGTCGTGGCTGAACTGGAGCGTGGTCGCCACGAGCGACCCGAGATTCTGGCGGCCATGGACGCGATCCGCAGCCGATTGGCCCGCGAGCACGAGGTGGCCGCCGAGGCCATCGTGTTTGTGCGGCCCAACAGCATCCCTAAGACCTCCAGCGGGAAGATCCAGCGGCACGCCTGCCGGCGGCAGTTCCAGGACGGGACGCTCGAGGTGGTCGAGCAGCACGTCGGCTGGCTCCAGCCGGCGACGCCGCAGCCCGTGCCCCAGGCGGAACTGCCGCGCCTGGCCCGGCAGCGGCCGCTGGGCGACGCCAGCCGCGCCCATCGTCCCGACCGCGAGTTGCCCCAGGAGATCGTGCAGACCGTCTTCGACCACGTGCGGCGGATCGCCAAGGAGCGGGCTGGCAACCTGACGCTCGACACCAACATCGTGGAACTCGGGCTTGATTCACTCGAGCGGATGGAGATCGTGGCCAGCCTGGAGGAGGCCTTCGGTGCCCGCTTCCCGGAGCAGGTGCTGCCGTTGATCGAGACCTGTCGCGAGGTGACCGAGGCCATCATCGACCACATGCCGGCGGAGAGCCGGGAGAAGGTCCAGGCCACGCGCACCGCCGTCGACATCCCGCGAGACGCCTGGAACATCGAGGAGTTCCCGGAGGTGCGGGCGCTCGAGCAGAACTTCGCGATGGTCCGCGACGCGGGCCTCGAGAATCCCTATTTCAGCATCCATGAGGGGCTGACCAGCGATCGCACCACGATCGCCGGCCGGGAGTTGATCAGCTGGGCTTCCTACAACTACCTCGGCATGTCGGGGGACCCCGCGGTCACCGCGGCGGCCAAGGGCGCGATCGACCGCTTTGGCACGAGTGTCTCGGCGAGCCGGCTGGTGTCGGGCGAGAAGACGATCCACGTGGACCTCGAACGGGCGATCGCCGAACTGGTCGGAACGGACGACGCGATCACCTTCGTTGGCGGCCACGCCACCAACGAGACGGTCATCGGCCACGTCGTCGGCCCCGGCGATCTCATCCTCCACGACGCCTTCGCCCACAACAGCCTGCTGCAGGGGGCGATCCTCTCCGGGGCCCGCCGTCGTCCCTTTCCGCACAACGATGTCGACGCGGCCGAGGCGATCCTGTCGCAGGTCCGCGGCCAGTACCGGCGCGTGCTCGTCGTCGTCGAGGGCGTCTACAGCATGGACGGCGATTACGCCGAGGTGCCCCGGTTCGTCGGCCTGGCGAAGCGACACAAGGCGCTGCTGATGGTCGACGAAGCCCACTCGATCGGCGTCATGGGCCGGTCCGGCCGGGGCATGGGAGAGTACTACGGCATCGACCCACGGAGTGTCGACCTCTGGATGGGCACCCTCTCCAAGGCTTTCGGAAGCTGCGGCGGCTACATCGCGGGCTCGGCGGCACTCGTCCGCTGGCTGAAGTACACCGTGCCGGGATTCGTCTACTCGATCGGCCTCCCACCTGCTGCTGCCGGGGCGGCGCTCGGGGCGATCGAGGTGCTGCGGAGGGAGCCGCAGCGGGTCGTCGCGCTCCGCGACAACGCCCGGTCGTTTCTCCAGCTCGCCAAGGACGCCGGCCTCGACACCGGCTCCTCGGGTGGCACGGCGATCGTGCCGGTGATCCTCGGCAACTCGATCAATGCCCTGCGGCTGTCACGAGCGCTGTTCGCCCGCAGCATCAACGTGCAGCCGATCCTCTACCCGGCGGTGGAGGAGCGGGCCGCCAGACTGCGGTTCTTCATCACCTCCCGGCACACGCCCGACCAGATTCGGCGCACGATCGCCGCGGTGCAAGAGGAGCTGGCCAAGATCGACCCCGGCTACGCGCGGCGGGCCGGATAGCCGGGCCACGCGGTGCTCGGCTATAACGCCGGTATGCCCGCTTCCGAAATCACCTCCCACCGGCTCGTGCTGCCGGCGGATGCCAACCATTACGGCACGCTCTACGCCGGCAGCCTGCTGCGGTACGCGCTCGAGAGCGGCTACGCGACGGCCTGCCGAGCGACCGGCCCGGCCGGTAATCTCGTGCTCCGGCGGGTCCTGTCGCTTGAGTGTCGCCGGAGCGTCCCCGTGGGCACGCTCGTGGAGATCCGTGGGGTGGTGCTGCAGGCGCGTCGGGGCTACCTCGTCGCGGGCGTGGTGGGCATGCCCCTGGCCGACCACACGCTGCCGTGGATGGACGGGCTGTTCGGTTTCGCCCAGGTGGACGGGGCGGGACTGCCGGTGTCGCTCCCCGACACGGTCGAGATCGCCGCCGACGGGCCGCTCTGGAGGCCACTGGTGGCCAGACTCGACAAGCTCGCGGCCATCCGCGGGGCGACCGGCGACTGGATCGAGGCCTTGGAGGCGGGCTGACGGGCCCCTCGGAGGCCGGGCTTCGCGGGCCCTGGATGCCGCAGAACATCGCGCGATGAGCGGCCTCCAGGCTGGCGGCCGCCGCGAGGCGAGGGGCACCCAGGCTGCACCGCTGCCGAGCCGAGGCTTCACGGGCCATGGAGGGCCGCAAAGCCGATCAATACCTGATCTCGAGGCCGAGATCGACGCCGTTGGTGAACACGTACTCGTTAGCGCCGTCGATCGGGGAGAGCTGGTTGAAGGCCGCCAGCTTGGTCTCTACGTAGGAGCCGTCGGGCGGTACTGCAATCAGGCCCGGGCCCGGGCCCGGCTGCGGACGACCGGCCCGGTTCACGAAGATCGTTGCGTCGGTGGTATTGCGGGCCACGTCCTGAACCGGTCGGAGTTCGGTGATGAAGCCCGTGTTCGACGACGCCCTGGCGATCTGCGACAGCCACATGCCCGTGTAGCCAAAGTTGAGGCTCATCGCCTGGCTGACCTTGAACCGGCCGCCGAGCCGCCACTCCCCGATGGGTGAGAACACAAAGCGGTGCTCCGCCGCGTTGGTGGTGTTGAGCTGGCCGGTCGAGAAGATCTGGTTGATCAGCGGTGAGTTCGGCACGTCGACCACTGTCGCGCTGGCGCCGCCAATGCCCGCCTGCGTGACGTTGACCGAGGTCAAACCTCCACCGGCAAAGTTGCTCCGCAGGTAATCGGCACCGGTCGCCTCGGCGAAGTTGGACCCCTTGTAGAGGTTGTTCTGCCAGTTGAAGCCGGCGGTAAACTTGCCCCCCACCCCCCACGACCAGCGGCCTTGCTGGCCCTCGAGCATCAGCCCGAACTCAGGGCCGACCATGTTGTTGGAGGTGTAGGTTTCCCAGGCGCCCACCTGGAACAGCGACCCGGGGCCCACGCCGGTGAGCGTTGAGGGAAAGTCGGCCGTGATGATTCCCAGTTGCCCGCCCCCTCCGATCACCTGATTGTCGACCTCGCCGCCGGGCCCCAGGCCAGGTTCTCCGCCGACCGGCACGTTGAACTGGTTCTGAAAACTGTCGTACGTCAGCTTGTACCGCTCGGTGAGCTGGATGAACCTCGGCCCCAGCGAGAACGTGAGGTCACTCTGCCCCTGCCGCCGGCCGAGGGCTCGCCTCGCGGTGAACGCCACGCCGGCCCCCTGCAACTGGGTGTCGTTCTGCTGGGTGATAGTCTGCGTGATCAAGTGATCCGGCGGCGGGCTCTCGGAAGTGGTTTCGATCGTCACCGATGCGATCGAGCCGCCCGCCGCGGTCAGGCCGCCCCCCCCGTCGTCGGTGTTGAATTCGACGGATACCTCCTGCGTCGGGGAACTCGCCGCGAACTCGGCGGTGGAGCGGTAGTCCTGCGACTGCGTGCCCACCTGGAAGTATGAGAGGTGCACGCCGCGGTCGTTGTAGGACCAGCCCCCCTCGTAGCGGTTGCCCCACGTCATCTTGGTCCGCAGCCAGCTCGTGTTGAGGTCGAACTCCGTCGGCTCGTTGCCGATCTCGAAGTACGTGACGCTCGGCGACCCCTGTGGAACTTCGGCGGTCACGACGCTTTCCGCGGGCGGAACACCGGGTGACACGCTGGTGATCACGATCGGAAACTCTTGCGCGTACTCCAGGTAGTCGTTGTTGAGCTGGACGATCGTCTGCGGCGAAACGGGGCTCGTCGGGATGATCGAGAAGCCCACGTTGGTTCGGGCGGTGTGGTTCACCCTGGGCACGGTGATCCCCCAATACAGCCGGTCGTACTGGAAGTAGATGCCGTCCCGATCCTCCTTGAAGATGTTGTAGTTGCCGAGGTCCGGCGGCGCGAACAGCTGGAAGTCGTAGAAGTCCTGGTCGGGCAGGAGCGGCATCCAGTCGCCGGCCGGCGCGGGGACTTCCGCCACGGCTGCCGCCGCGAGAATCGCCGCCAGGATTCGCTTCGAACCGAGTTTCGTGGCCATCGCTCGAGTGTCCTGTGATGCAGGAGCTTTGGGTCCGCCGCTGCGGAACGCTCCTCATGTATCGGTCCTACCGGTCGATCCGGTTGACGAAACTTGGCAGACCTTGCGGATTTCGCCGGTCGGAAGGCCTCCGGCGCGTGGTTTCCGGCGGGGAATCGGATATGCTGCTGGCAGATCCCGCTTTGAACCATTTTTCGTAAGCTGCCTATGCGTCGTCCGCCTATGAGAGCACCCATCTTTGCTCTGCTTGCCTGCCTTCTCGCTCCCGCGGCCGGTGAGGCGGCAGCCTCCGCGGCCGAGTTTCTCCGCCTGTCACGGGACGCCACCGGCAAGCCCGTCTCGCTCGACACGTCGATCGTGGAGTACGCGGCCGCTCGGCCCGCTGGCGGCCGCGGCAGCCGGCAGCCCCTGCGAGTCGACCTTGTGGCGGCCGTCCACCTGGGCGGGGCGAAGTACTACGACCCGCTCGA
>VGYP01000197.1 GCA_016872955.1 Planctomycetota bacterium | reverse complement strand
CGACGGGTTGCCCGAAGGCCGGCGGCGGCGCGGGCTGGTTGGGGAACGGGCGCGGGGGCGCATAGGCCGGGCTCTGCCCGCGCCACACCGGCGGCACGGGCGGCGGCGCGGTCAGCTGCCGTTCCGCGGCCGGCGTTGCCAGCTGGCCCTCGCCGGCCTGCGGCTCGACCCAGTCGGCCTCCAGCACGAGATCGACCACGGCATGGTCCGGCCCGTCGGGGCTCTGGCCTCGGAATCCGGGCGGCCGGTCGGGGTCGCTGGCCACCTGGGTCTCCTCGTCGCCCGTGGGCTTCGAGAAGGTGATCTTCGGGCCCTCGCCCTTCGACGCATCGGCCGCGAACAGGCTGCTCGACTTCAGCCGCCGCTCGTCATCGCGGAGCTTGCGGATGTCGAGGATGTCGCCGGGCCGCAGTGAGAGGCGGTTGAGCACGACGCTGTGCCGCGTGTGCGGATTGTCGCCACGGATGCGGACGTTGATCTTGCCGACGCGATACCGCTGCCCCTCAGTGACGTTGTAGACCAGGTCGAGCTGCCCGGGCTCCTCCAGGAAGCGGGGATCGGCGCGGATGTCGGCGAACACGAAACCGCGGCCGCCGTAGATGTCACGGATCAGGTTCAGATCCTTGTCCATTTTGGACTGGTTGAAGAACTCGCCCCCCTTGAGCTCCAGATCCCGCTCCAGAAACTCCGTCTTAAAGCGGCTGTTCCCCATGAAGGAGACGTTGCGGACGGTGTACCGCGGGCCCTCGTTGATGACGAACGTCAGGTGCGTCCAGTCGCGGACCCCCTCGCGGACCACGTTCACCTCGCGGCCCACCTTGGCCTGGAAGAAGCCGAGGCTGCGGTAGTAGGCGGTGAGGGCCTCGACGTCGGCGTCGATCACCTCGCGGTCGATGTCGCCCCCCAAGAACCAAAACACGCCCGGCTTGCTCTTGATCTGCGTCAGCAGGCGGCCGTCGCTGGCGATCGTGTTGCCCACGAAGCTCGTCCACAGCGCCTTGCGGGCCCGCCCCTCGTCGATCAGGAACACGGCTCCCTTGTCGCCCGGCTTGCCCCCATCGACGGTCGTCACGCGGGCGCCCTCGTAGCCCTTCTCGTGGTAGTAGCCCTCGATCCGGCGGCGGGCCTCCTCGACCACGTAGGGATCCATCGAGTCGCCGACGTCGATCTCCGCCTTCTTGCGGAGCGTGCGGGTCGTGATCCGCTCGTTGCCCACGTACTTCACATAGCGGAGCATCGGCCGTTCGACGACCTGGAAGATAACCACCACGCCGTCGGCCTCGCGGACGTACTTGGGATGCACGTCGACGAACTTTCGGGAGTGGTGCAGCGTCCGCACGTCCTCCTCGATCGACTGCGGGTCGAAGACCTGGCCCGCCCGCGTCACGAGCTTGGGCAGTTTCGAGACCTCGGTCGTCTCGTTGCCCTCGATGCGGACCTCCACGATCAGGTCGGCCGTGCGGTTCGCGGCGGACTCGGCGACCGGCGGTAACGGTGACACGACCCTGGGATCGGCCGCCACCGCCTGCAGCCCGCAGGCGAGCGCGAGCAGGGCCGCCGCCGGGCCGCGGCGAAGACGAGGGGTGGCGAGAAGTCGATTCAAAGGGGCGGCGCCGGGGGGACGGCTCGACGAGGCCGCGGAGGAATAGCCGACCGGCTGGAGCCGCCACAAGCCGGAAAAGTGTCCGCGGCGGGCGGCGGCCAACGCTTGCCATGGCCCGGTTTGCCCAGACGCCGATCCTTGACTGGTCGCTGCAGACAGCGGTAATTTTGCCTGCTTCCGGCGGCTTGCGCCGGCGCGAGCCGGATCGCCACCCCCGGTCCACGGCCGACCGGCCGTCGGCCCTCTCATGCCGCCGATGGTCATCGATCTGCGTCGCACCGACGACTTCCGCGACGTCGTGCATCGGGCGGTGCAGGCGCTGGCCGAGGGCCGCTCCGTCGCCTTCCCGACGGAGACCGATTACGTCGTGGCCTCCAGCGCCCGCGCGGCGACGGCCACCGAACGCCTGCGGCCCCTCGCCGCCGCTCGGACCGGTGAGCCGTTGCTGACGCTCGCGCTCAAAAGCGCCGAGGAGACGCTCGACTGGGCCCCACGAATCTCGCCGGTTGGCCGCCGCCTGGCCCGCCGCTGCTGGCCCGGGCCCGTGGCGATGCTCGTGCCCGACAACCACGCCGAGAGCCTCGTCAGGCGGCTGCCGCCGGCCACCCGCGAGGCGCTTGTGGGCGACGGGCGACTGCGGCTCCGCGTGCCGGGCCATCCCGTGCTCGGCGACTGCATGCGGATGCTCGCCGGCCCGGTGATGCTCGCCGAACCGGCCGGCGGCGACGGCCCGATCGTGACGGCCGAGGAGGTCGGCTCGCTGGGCGGCGCCTCCCTGGCGCTCGTGCTTGACGACGGCCGGGCCCGCTACGCGCAGCCTGCCTCCACGATCGAGCTGGTCGGCGACGACTTCCGCGTCGTGCGGCCGGGCATCGTCTCGGAGGAGACGCTGCGGCGACTGGCGAGTGTGATGGTGCTGTTCGTTTGCACGGGCAACACCTGCCGCAGCCCGATGGCCGAGGCGATCTTCCGCCACATGGTCGCGACACGGCTCGGCTGCGGCGGCGACGAGATCGAGCGCCGCGGCGTGGTCGTGGCGAGCGCCGGCCTGGCAGCCTGGGCGGGCGGTCCGGCCAGCAGCGGCGCGGTCGAGGCCGCGGCGGAGTTGGGAGGCGACCTGCGGGCCCACGAGAGCCAGCCGCTCACCGAGGCGCTCGTGCAGCAGGCCGACGTGATCCTCACCATGACGGCCGCCCACCGGGCCGCGGTCGTGGCCCAGTTCCCCGCAGCCGGCGGGCGGGTGGCGATGCTCTCGCCTGACCGTCGCGACGTGATCGACCCGATCGGCGGCAGCCTGGAGGCCTACCGCTCCTGCGCCGCCCAAATCCGCGCGCATCTGGGAGCGAGAATCGATACACTCGAGCTTCCGATGCCGGGCGGCAGTCCGCCATCCGGGTCGGCTCCCCGAGACGCCTGATTCCCCCATGCGGATCGCCATCGGCAGCGACCATCGCGGTGTGACCTCCCGCAGCCGGCTCGTCGGGCTGCTCGAGCGGCTCGGCAACCAGGTCGTCGACTGCGGCTCCTTCGGCGAGGATGCCGCCGACTACCCCGACGTGGCCGCCGACGTGGCCCGTCGCGTCGCCGGCGGCTCCGTCGAGCGGGGTATCCTCCTCTGCTGCACCGGGGTGGGCATGGCCGTGGCCGCCAACAAGGTGGCCGGCGTGCGGGCCGCCACCTGCCACGACGAGGTGACCGCCGAGATGAGCCGGCGGCACAACGACTTGAACGTCCTGTGCCTCTCGGCCGGGATGCTTGGCCCGGAGATGCAGGAGAAGATCATCCGCACCTGGCTGGAGACGCCCTTCGAGGGCGGCCGACACGCCCGCCGCGTGGCGAAAATCACGGCCCTGGAGGCCGATTGCGGCGGCGGGGGCAAGCCGGGCAAGGCTGCCGGCGTGTGAAGCGGGCGGATTCCGCGGCCGCGGCAAACTGGGGGCGTGCCGGCGGGCGGCGAAGAGTCGTCGGCTGGTAACGGTCGTAGCGTCCGAGCCCCTGGAAAACCGGTTTTTTTGGCGGCGTTATTCATTGAACGGCCCGCGCGGGCGAGTATCGTCGAACTCGGGTCGCGGCTGGGCGCCGGCGGGTGCCGGGCCGACCGCGGCCGAGACCGAGGACTTCGCACGGCATGCCGCTCGCCCGCCATCCCAATCCGGACGAGGTCGATTGCCTGCTCCGCAACGGCGAGTTGCGGACGGCCATCGAACCCTATCTCGACGAGGCCGTCTGGGAGATCGACTTCCGCCAACTGCCGACCGAGGCGGAGAACCGTTTCCTGGAATCGATGCTCGCCTGGGAACTCGCCCCGCTGGCGCCCGTGGCCCGCTGGTTCGAGCCGCCGCTAGCGATGCAGCCGGCCTGCACGCTCGACGACGACCAGTTGCGGGAGCGGCTCTGGGAGGTGATTGAGCGGCTCCATGTCAAGCGGATCGTCCTCGACCACACCGACCACCTCTCCGACCGCGAACTCTACGCGCTCATCCGTCGCGACATCTTGCCCGCCCCGCTCAAGCAGGTCGACCTGCCCGACAACTTCGTCCACTGGGACTGCAGCGCGTCGGCCGAGGGCGATCCCTCCATCTGGCTCACCTACTACGCCAGCGACGAGGAGCGGGAGATCTGGCGGCTGGAGGAAGGCCGCGACCCGCCGCCGCGGCAGGTGCCGCCCCATCCCCGCGCCCTGCCCGTGGCCGACCTGTAAAGGCGGGAATGTCGCCGGCCCGGTGAAAAATCCTCCGCGGCCAAGACCCGGCGGACGTTTCTCGCCGCTGCCTCGGCGGCGTATCCTTGTGCGGGCAGTCGCCGCCCCACCCCGCCCGAGGAGGCCGCCATGCGCGCCCGTCTCGCCTCGCTTGTCACCTTCGTCGCCACGCTCCTGCCCGCTGGGGCACCGGCCGCCGACGAGGCGGCGGTGAAGGCCGCGATCGCCAAAGCGGCGGCCTTCCTCGCCAAGGCCCAGGACGAGCAGGGCAGTTTCAAGGCCGAGTTCGGTCCGGCCGTCACCGGCCTGGCCGTCACGGCGCTGGTCCGCAGCGGCACGCCGGCCGACGATCCGGTGGTCAAGAAGGGGCTCGACTACCTCCTCACCTTCCGGCAGCCCGACGGCGGCATCTACTCGCCCGGCTCCCCGGTGGCCAACTACGAGACCTCGATCGCCATGCTCGCCCTGGCCGCCTGCAACGCCGAGGGTCGGCTGGCGGCCGAGATCGAGGGCACGAAGAACTTCGTCAAGAAGCTGCAGTGGGACGACGGCGAGGGCAAGGCGGAGGCCGACCCGGCCTACGGCGGCGCCGGCTACGGCAAGAAGTCGCGGCCCGACCTCTCGAACACCGCCTTCATGATCGAGGCCCTGCGGACGGCGGGCGACAGCGAGAGCGACCCGGCGATCCAGCGGGCGTTGGCCTTCGTGTCACGCGCGCAGAACCTCCCGGGCCCCCACAACCCGCTGCCGTTTCCCGAGAAGAACCCCGATGGCGGCTTCTACTATACGCCCGCCGCCGGCGGTGAGAGCCAGGCCGGCACGACCGAGAACGGCGGCCTGCGGAGCTACGCGTCGATGACCTACGCGGGGCTCAAGAGCATGATCTTCGCCGGCGTCAAGCAGGACGACCCGCGGGTGAAGGCGGCGACGGAGTGGCTCGCGAAGCACTACACTTTCGAGGAGAATCCAGGCATGGGCCAGGCGGGGCTCTTCTACTTCTATCACACCGCGTCCAAGGCGCTCGGCGTGCTCGGGGGGCCCACGTTCACCGACGCCGCCGGCACCCCGCACGACTGGCGGGACGAGCTCACCACGGCGATCGTGACCCGCCAGAAGGCCGACGGCTCGTGGGCCAACGCCAACGAGCGGTGGATGGAGGGCGAGCCGGTGCTCACGACCAGCTACGCCCTGCTCACGCTGGCCAACTGCCTTCCCACGAAGTGACCGCCGGTCAGGCGGCCGCCCGACCGGTCGCGTACAGGTAGGGATTCATCGTCGGGTCGTTGTACATCTTCA
>VGYP01000196.1 GCA_016872955.1 Planctomycetota bacterium | reverse complement strand
TCGCCTCGTGCTCTTTCGACTGCTTCGGACAAGCGAACACTTCGATCACCCCCTCGGCCATGGCGACCGAGCCGCCGACGACGAGTCGCTTGCCGGCCACATCCAGCCACACGTCGTCGGACTTGGACAGCCGGCGGAGTTCGGGATGGCGATCGGCCGCGTCCGCGGCCTGCGGCTCGGCGGCCAGCGTGCTCGCCTCGGGGACCCGGAATGGGGCGATCGTGACGATCACCGTCACGAGACACACGGCGAAAAGGCTGGACGACGGTCGACTCATGGGCTGTTTTGATTCAGGGGACGTCTCCCGGGAGAGGCGGTTCATGGATCGGGCCGCCGTCGTTGGTTACGATACTGCCTTCTCTGCCCGGACGCGACAGGAGCGACGTGTTCGATGGAATCCCCAACTGAAGCGGCGACTGAGCCGACGTGCTCTGAGGCCGGCCCCGTGGCGGCCGGACGGTCGGGGGCAGCCGCGGACGCGCAGCCAGTGTGCCCCGGCCCCCGCCCGCCGCGTGTCCCCATGGCACCGCGGGTGAGACGTCCGGCCGCGGTGCGTCGCGTTCGTCGCGCCGCCGTCATGGCAGGCACCGTCGAGATGCGGGATCGTCTCCACAGCTTGGCGGCGCTCGTCGACCGCGGGGCCGGGGACGCCCTGCGGGGAGAGTTCATCGAGGCGGCGATCGCCGCCTGCCTCGACGAGGCGGTCACCGCCCTGCCGACTGATCGCTGGCTGGCCTGCGAGGCCGCCACCTGGGCGCTCGCCTGGATGGCCCGGGCGCGTCGGGCTGGCGGGTCCGCCGGCAGCTTGCTCGAAAGGCTCGTCGGGGAAGCGCGGTCAGCGGTGGGCATGCTCGCCGAAGGCGACACCCTGCCAGCGCGGTTCGTGCTCGCCCTGTCGAGGCTGTTTCGCGACATCGAGGCCTGCGGCCTACTGGAGCCTTCGGCCCGCGAGGCGGTCGCCACGGAGATCGAGCGGCTGGTGTCGCCGCTGGGCGTGCTGAACGTGGCCGGCGGGGCCGCCGTGGTCGATCGGGTCGCCCGCTGGACCGCGTTCCGCGAGGTGGGCCTGGCCACGGGTGTCGAGGCCTGGGGCGAGGCGACCGAACAGCGGTGGCAACAGGCGGCCACCGCCAGCCTGCTGTTGCTGGGTGAGCGGGGACGGCGCATCGTGGCCGGTGGCCTGATGCCGGGTCGCTGCACCGATCTACTGCTCGACGCCGTCGCTGGCCTCGACGGCGTCCGGCGGCGGACGGTGCGAGCGTTGCGGGGCGGTCGCGTGGCTCGCCGCGGCCGCGCGCGGCTGGTGCCGCGTGATCTGCACGACGCCTCGGCCGCCGTGGCCATCATGCGGAGCGACTGGCGGGGCGATGCCCTGCGGATCCTGGTCGACTACCGGGACACCGTCCCGCACCTCGAGATCGCCGCCGGTGACCGCCTGCTCCTCGACGGTCCGTGGCGGTGGAACGTCACCCTGGGAGGCGAACCCCTGGAGGCGGAAGGTCCCTGGACCGCAGAGTGTTGGGAATCCGACGGCAAGGCCTCGATGCTCGAGATCGCCGCGCCCCTGCCCCATGGCCGCCGGTTCGAGCGGCAGGTGGTCATGCTGCCGCAGGATCGCGTCGTGCTGCTGGCCGACGCCATCACCGCCCGCGGCGGGTCACCGCACACCGCCCTCGGCCACGGCCCCTCGGCCGCCAACGGCCGCGGTGGTGACTCGTCCCGGCCCCTGCGGTACGCGGCGTCCATCCAGCCGGCCTTCGGCCTGGAGGCCGATCAGGCCGACGAAACCCGCGAGGTGCTCTTCTTCGACGCCCGGATGCGGATGATGGCCCTGCCGCTAGCGCTCCCCGAGTGGCAATCGGGTGGTGGCGGCACCTGCGACGTCACGTCCGCCGGGTTGCGGCTCACGCTGGAGACCGCCGGCGCGCGGCTCTACGCGCCGCTCTGGCTCGACTGCGAGCCGGAACGGATCGGTCGCCCCCTCACCTGGCGGCAGCTGACGGTCGCCGACACGCGGCTCATCCTGCCGGCCTGGCAGGCGGCCGGCTTCCGCATCCAGTGCGGACTGGAGCAGTGGCTCGTCTACCGCTCCCTCGACGCGGCCCGAAATCGCTCGCTGTTGGGCTGCAACGTCTCGTGTGACTTCCTCATCGGCCGCGTCAAGGCACGTGGTGCGATCAAGCGGATGCTCGAGATCCAGTGAGCGGGCAGCGTGACCGGGGCACCGACGCCGCCGGTAAGATCCGCGAAAATATCGCGGCCCTTCGCGGCCGCATTGCGACGGCCTGCGGTCTGGCCGGTCGCGATCCCGCGGGAGTGCGGCTCGTCGCGGTGACAAAGTACGTGACTGCGGAGATCACCCGACTCGTGCTGGAGGCTGGTGTCGCCGATCTGGCCGAGAGCCGACCGCAGTCGATCTGGTCGAAGGCGGAGTCACTGGCCGACACACGACCGGCCGCCCGCTGGCATCTCGTCGGCCACTTGCAGCGGAACAAGGTCCGCCGCACGCTGCCCCTGGTGGCGATGCTGCAGTCACTCAACAGCCTGCGACTCCTGGAGCAGATCGCCGGGGAGACGGCCCCGCGGGCCGCGACGCCGCTGGACGTGCTCGTGGAGGTCGACCTGGGCGACGACCCGGGCCGCTCGGGGGCGGCTCCGGCCGAGGTGCCCGCGCTGGTGCGGGCGGCGGCTGCGACTCCTGGTCTGCGACTGGTGGGACTGATGGGCATGGCCGGCCACCCCGACGCGGCCGGCGCCGACGCCCGCCGCGACTTCGCGAGGCTGCGCGGCCTCCGCGAGGCGGTCGCCGGCGAGTTGGCCGACCCGACCGCGTTCGTTGAGCTTTCGATGGGCATGAGCGGCGACTTCGAGGAGGCGATCCTGGAGGGCGCCACGCTCGTGCGGATCGGGTCGGCGATCTTCGAGGGCGTGGCCTGAACGGAGCCGCTCCCCCACGCCACGCTGGCGGCGAGCGTCGCGATCGGTCCCAGCTCCCACAACGGCCCTACCCGACGACACGAACCCCGACCCGCCGCCTGCCGCCGCTACCGCCGGAAAGCGGGTCGCAATCGCGGTGCTGCCCTTGCCCTGACCCACGCTCGCCCCGGAAGGGACGGCGGTACGGTCCAACCGCGGCCGGACATGGATCAGCAGGTGGGACGGCCTCCGGATTCGGGTCGAGGACCGCTGACCGGCCGCGGTCAGTCGAGTCGGACCTCCAGGATCTCGTACTTGAGCGTGCCGGCTGGCACGTCGATTGCCACCTTCTCGCCGACCTTGCGGCCCAGGAATCCCTGCGCCAGCGGGCTGGCGACGTTGATCCGACCGGCATCGAAGTCCTCCTCACCGGCCCCCACGAGCACGTAGAGCTCCTCGTCGCCGAACTTCAGGTCCTTGACGCGGATCGTGGCACCGAAGACGACCTCGCCGGTCGACTCTGTGGGCCGCTCCACGATCACGGCTCGGGCGAGCTTGTCGCGCAGGAGATTGATCTTGGCCTGCATCATGCCCTGGCTCTCGCGGGCACCGTGATATTCGGCGTTCTCGCTCAGATCGCCCTCGCTGCGAGCCGCGGCCACGCGCTGCGTGAGCTTGGGCATCTCCTCCGTCTCGAGCTCGTCCACCTCGGCCTTGAGCTTGTCGTAGCCGGCCCGCGTCATGGGAATACGATCGGACATCGAACTGGACTCCCCTGGGAAAAACTGCCATGGCCGCCCCGTCGGCCGACCGCATCACGGCGTCACACCGGCGATGCCGATTCGGGCGCGTACAGCAGACGGCCGCAGCTGCGACAGGTCACGATCTTGCCACCGAGCAACTCCGAGAACTGGTTCGTCGTGATCTGCTGGTGACAGCCGCCGCAACTCTTGTCGTCGGCGGCAGCCATGCCGTCGGCACCCTTGTGCTTCACGACGCGGTCGTACTTCTCGCGCAGGTCGGCGGCGAGTTCCCTCTCCACCGCCTCGAGATCATGGCGGATGCGGGCGACCTCGGCCTCGAGCTGCCCGGCCTCGCCGCGAATGCGAGCCTCCTCGTCGGCGAGCCTCCGACGCACCGCGGCGATCGCCGCCTCGGCGTCGGGCACGGCCGGCCTGAGGACATCGATCCGCTCGAGGGCCTCGAGAATCTCATCCTCAAGCACCTTGGTTGACATTCGGTCAGCTGCGATTTGGTCGCGAAACAGCTGATACTCCCGATTGCTCTTGCAGGCGTTGAGTTTGGCCTCAAGGTCGGCGATCTTGCTCTCGGCCGTCCGCAGCTGGAGCTGTTTCTGATCGGCCAGCAGCCGGGCCTGCTTGACCCCATCCTTGGCCGCATCGCGGCGAGCCTCAGCCGCCTGCACGCCCGACGACAGTGCCGCCACGCGGTGTGGTCCCGCCTCCAACCGTCCTTGAAGCTCCTCGAGTTGGCGGTGCATGCGGTGCAGGGTCCGCAGCATTCCGGCGGTGACGGCGACGGCCATGGTGATCTCCAGCGGGGCGGAAATCCTTCCCCCCGAGGAGTTTACCAGACGTCACGGGACGGCAAGCCGTCAGCTGACCGCGTTTTCTTCCATGAAATTCTCCAGCTGCCGCGAACGCACCGGGTGCTGGAGCTTCTTCACGGCCTTCGCCTCGATCTGCCGAACCCGTTCGCGGGTCACGCGGAAGATTCGGCCCACTTCCTCAAGCGTGTAGGTGTAGCCGTCGGTCAGCCCGTACCGGAGCCTGATGATCTCCCGCTCGCGGTAGGTGAGGGTCTTGAGGAGCGACTCTATCCGATCCCGCAGCAGGCCGTGAGTGGTCGACTGGGTGGGGCTGGCCACGGCGACGTCCTCGACGAACTCGCTGAAGCTCGCGTCCTCACTCTCGCCCACCGGCCGGTCGAGACTCATCGGCTGCCGGCCCATGTCCATCACCCGGCGGGCCTCCTCCACCGGCACGCCCGCCACCTCCGCGATCTCCTCGGCGCTGGGCTCACGGCCAAGCTCATGGAGCAGCTTCTTAGCGGTGGTGCGCAGCTTGGAGAGCACGTCGATCATGTGGACGGGAATCCGGATCGTGCGGGCCTGGTCCGCGATCGCCCGCGTGATCGCCTGCCGGATCCACCAGGTGGCGTAGGTCGAGAACTTGAAGCCGCGTCGATACTCATACTTGTCGACCGCCCGCATCAGGCCCGTGTTCCCCTCCTGGATCAGGTCGAGAAACGAGAGGCCACGATTGCGGTATTTCTTCGCGATCGACACGACGAGCCTGAGGTTGGCCGCCGACAGGTTGCGTTTGGCCGCCTCGTATTCGTCCCGCAGCCTGTCGAGCATGCCGACGCGGGTCCGCAGCGATCGCGGGCTCTCCAGCGTCGTCAACATCAAATCGCGGAGCTCCTTCCGCATGTCGGCCAGCTCGTCGCACGACCGCTCGCCGGCTTTCATCGCCCGCAGGTCGCGCTGCAACGCATCCATGCGGGTCGACATCCCGCGGAGGATCTTCACCAGCGGATGCACGCGGCGGGTCCGCAGCGAGAGTTCCTCCACCAGGACCAGCGACTTGGCCCGATGCCGTCGAAACCGCGTCCGCGCGACCCGGGCGTCGTCCGGCGAGGTGCGGCGGCTGATCAGCTTGCGGAATTCCGCCCGGCTGCCGGCCATCAGCCGGT
>VGYP01000195.1 GCA_016872955.1 Planctomycetota bacterium | reverse complement strand
CGACCTGCCGGCGCCGGTCGCCACCTACCTGCAGCACGCGCAGCCGAGGCGGCGGCTCCTGGAGATCGCCCAGCCCGGCCGAACGCCAGCCGGCACCTGGCGGGACTACGCGTGGCGGTGGGCGCTCTGCCACCTGCTCGCCAACAATCCAAACTACTCCAAGCGGTTCGCCCCACTCGCGATCGCGCTGATGGAGGGCCGCGAGGGTGCTTCGTTCGAGAGCGTCTACGGCCCCGTGGCCCGGGAGGTGTCCTTCGAGTACGATCAGTTTCTTGCCACACTCGGCAACGGCTACCGGTCGGATCTTACGGCCTGGCCCTGGAAAGCGAAGTTCCAGCGGCTGGGCGACGCGGCGACCGCCCAGGCGAAGATCAAGGCCAGGGCCGGCTGGCAGGCCACCCGCGTACTCGTCGACGAGGCCGCTACCTACGAGATCGAGGCCCAGGGGACCTGGCGCGTGGCGGCCGCCGGCAAGCTTCTCGATGCTGACGGCGAGGCCGACGGCTCCGGCCGGCTGACGGCGGCGGTGTTCACCGACTTCCAACTCTTCCCCCAACGGCCGCTGGGCGTGCGGACCACCTTCCGACCGGATGCAAGCGGCCAGCTCTTCCTCCGCTGTGCCGACGCCTGGACGGAGCTGGCCGACAACGACGGCGAGATCACCGTGACGATCAAGCGAGCGCCGTGAGGACGCCGACTCAACGGCTGCGGCCGGCACGGTAGCGGCGGATCAGCGCGGCCGTCGAGCCGTCATGGTGCGTGAGGGCCGGCTCGACCGAGGCCTCCAGTTCGGGCGCGATCCTGGTGGCGAGCACCTTGCCGAGCTCCACACCCCATTGGTCGAACGGATTGACGTCCCAGATCGCCCCAGCCGTGAACACGGCGTGTTCGTAGAGAGCCACCAGGCTGCCGAGCAGCCTGGGCGTGAGCCGCTCGCCGACGATCATGCTGCTCGGCCGGTCGCCGGGAAAGGTCTTGTGGGCCACGAGGGGCTCCGACACGCCGTCGCCCCGCACCTCGGCCTCGGTCTTGCCGAAGGCCAGCGCCTCGGCCTGGGCGAAGCAGTTGGCCATCAGCAGGTCATGGTGCCGACCCAGCGGCTGGAGCGACTGGATGAAGCCGATGAAGTCGCAAGGGATGATCCGCGTGCCCTGGTGGATCAACTGGTAGAAGGAATGCTGGCCGTTGGTGCCAGGCTCTCCCCAGTAGACCGGGCAGGTCTGGTAGTCGTCGATCGCCCGTCCCCCGAGCGTGACCCGCTTGCCGTTGCTCTCCATCGCCAGCTGCTGGAGATAGGCGGGAAATCGGGAGAGATACTGGTCGTAGGGAAGCACGGCGATCGTGTGGGCCCCGAGGAACGTCGTGTTCCAGACGGCAACGAGGCCGTGCAGGACCGGCAGGTTCCGCTCGAAGCCGGCCGACCGAAAATGCTCGTCCATCGCGCGGAAGCCGGCGAGCATCTCCTGGAACTGTTCCGGCCCGATCGCCAGCATCGTCGACAGGCCGATCGCGGAATCCATCGAGTAGCGACCGCCGACCCAGTCCCAGAAACCGAACATGGTGGTCGTGTCGATCCCGAAGGCCGCCACCTCGGCCGCGTTGGTGGAAACTGCGACGAAATGCCGCGCCACCGCGGCCTCGTCACGCAGCGCGGCCAGCGTCCAGCTGCGGGCCGTGCGGGCGTTGGCGAGCGTCTCCTGCGTGGTGAAGGTTTTGGAGCAGACGATGAACAGCGTCTCGGCGGGGTCGAGATCGTGAACGGCCTCGGCGAAATCTGTGCCGTCGACGTTGGAGACGAAGCGGAAGGTCAGGCCGCGATCGGCGTAGTGACGTAGGGCCGTGAAGGCCATCACCGGCCCGAGGTCGGAGCCGCCGATCCCGATGTTGACGACGTTCCGGATTGGCCGGCCCGTATGGCCGTGCCATTCGCCTTGTCGGACGCCATCGCAGAAGGCGGCCATTCGGTCGAGTACCGCGTGGACGTCGGGCACCACGTCGTGGCCGTCAACCTCGAGCCGCATCCCACGAGGGGCCCGCAGGGCGACGTGCAGCACGGCCCGGTTCTCGGTGGCATTGATCCGCCCGCCCGCGAACATCGCGTCGATCTGCTCGCGGAGCCCGCAGCCGCGGGCGAGTTGCACGAGCAGCGGCAGGGTGCTGTCGGCAAGCCGCTGCTTGGCATGGTCGACGAATAGTCCGCAGGCTTCGAACGCCAGCCGCTCGGCGCGGTGACGGTCGGCGGCAAACAGGTCCCGCAGGGTGATGCCCTCCAGGGATGCGGCGTGGGCCGCGAGGGCCCGCCACTCGGGCAAATCGGCTCGGCTGGAGGGGCCTGGGCTGGTCATGTCAGGCACCTCGCTGCCGCGATTTGGCGGCGATCACGGCCAGCAGCTCATCCCAACTCTTGACGAAGGCGGCTGCGCCGTCCCGCTGGAGCCGGTCACCGAGGGCAGCCACGTCCACGCCAGCCCGCTCGATCGCGAAGATCGTCGAGTCGGCCATACCACCCCCCGCCGACAGCGTGGCGGCGACGCGTCCCTGGTCCGCGAAGGCCAGGAGCGTCTTTTCCGGCATCGTATTGATCGAGTTGGGCGCCGCTAGGGCGTCGACGTAGAGACTCTGCGAAGCCTGCGGGTCCTTCGTGCCGGTGCTGGCAAACAACAGCCGCTGGGGTACCGCGCCGAAGCTGCAGAGCCGCTCGAAGCGATCGGAGGCGAGCAGGTCGCGGTAGGCCTTGTAGGCGAGTTCGCCAACCGCGATGCCGAGCCGATTGCGAAGCGACGCTGGGAGACTCGTGGCCGCGGCCGTGTCCCAGCGACTGATGAAGAGGGATGCGACCGAGCAGACCCGTGGCGAAAGCCCCGCGTCGATCCGCCGTTCGATACCCCGCAGGTAAGCCTCGGCGGCGGCCAGGTACTGCTCGCGGGTGAACAGCAGCGTGACATTCACCGGCACGCCGGCGAAGATCGCCTCCTCGACCGCCGGCAGCCCTTGGGGCGTGCCGGGGATCTTGATGAAGAGGTTCGGCCGGGCCGCGCGGGCGTGGAGCGACTTGGCCTGGGCGAGCGTGGCGGCGGCGTCATAGGCGAGCGTGGGGGAGACCTCGAGCGACACCCAGCCGTCGATGCCGCCGGTCCGATCATGCACCGGCCGGAAGAGATCTGCTGCCCGCTGAAGGTCCTCGATCGCAAGGACGAAGAAGAGCTCTTCGGCGGGGAGTCTTCGCACGTCGGCCACGGCCAGGGCCGAGTCGTAGAACGTCGTGTCCTTGACGGCCAGGTTGTAGATCGAGGGGTTGCTGGTCAGCCCGGTGACGTGCAGGTCACGGAAATAGCGGGCCAGCGTGCCGTCGTCGAGCATCCCGCGGGTGATGGTGTCGAGCCAGAGACTCTGACCGACCCGGTGAAGGGCGGCGGTGGCAGCGGACATGGGGGTTCCTCGACGTCCGCGGGTGGTTGCGTCTGGCCGCGCCCCCGGGGCCGGCCAAGACGAGAAAAGTAGCACAGGTCGGGCACGAGGACAGTCGAGCCTGGCCGGGCGGCCCCTTGGGGCGGTAACAACGCCGCAGGCCCCGGCCGTGATCAGGCCTCGTCCCCTGCCTTGTCTTCCCACTCGGCCTCGGTCACATCCTCGGCGTCGTCGAAGTCGGAGGCGTCGCCGTCCAGGTCGTCGTCAGCCTCGGAGACGATGGCGTGCGGCTGGATCTTCAGCTTCCGCGGTGCCGGATCGGGCGGCAGCGGCTTCGTGCCGCTGCGGGCTGCCCACTGCTCCATCGTGAGGAGCACCTCACGGGCCTGGCTGCCCTTGTATTCGCCCACCACGCCGTCCTCGGCCATAAAGTCTATCAGCCTGGCTCCGCGACCATAGCCCACCCCGAGCGCCCGCTGCAGGAGCGACACGCTACCGCGGCCCTCCCGGATCACGACCTCGACGGCGGCGTCGTAGAGGTCGTCCTTGTCGCGCGGGCTGCCGCCGGCCGCAGGGTCGCCGTCACCGGCCATGCCGGCCGGCTGCAGATTGACGAGTTCGGCGGCGTATTGCGGCTCGGTCGTGCCCACCGCGGCCATCACGCGGCCGATCTCGTCGTCGCTGACGAACGTGCCCTGACCACGGAGGATCTGACTCGTGCCCGGCGAGAGAAAGAGCATGTCGCCGTTGCCGAGCAGCCGCTCCGCCCCGCACTCGTCGAGCACCACGCGGCTATCCGTTCGGCTGGCCACCTGGAAGGCGATCCGCGCCGGCAGGTTGCTCTTGATCAGACCGGTGATCACGTCCACCGTTGGCTTCTGGGTCGCCAAGATGAGGTGGATGCCGACGGCCCGGCTCTTCTGCGCCAGCCGGATGATATGGGCCTCGATCTCCGTGCCGGCCGTCATCATCATGTCGGCGATCTCGTCGGCAATCATCACGATGTAGGGCATGGTGGCGGGGATGGCCGCCGCCTGCTCGGGCGTTTCGGGCCTGACCCGGCGCAGGATCTCGTCGCGGCCCAGGGTGTTGTACTGGGTGAGGTGGCGGACCCCGGCCTTCGCCAGGAGCGTGTACCGCTGCTCCATCTTCTCGACGGCCCAGGCCAGGATCGCCTCGGCCTTCTTCATGTCGGTGACCACCGGATGCATGAGGTGCGGCAGCGACTTGTAGGGCGTCAGCTCGACCATCTTGGGGTCGATCATCAGCATCCGCACCTCGTCGGGCCGCCGCGTCATCAGCATCGAGACGATGATGGAGTTGAGGCACACGCTCTTACCGGTGCCGGTGCGGCCGGCGATCAGCAGGTGGGGCAGGCTCGCCATGTCGACCACCATGGGGTTGCCCGCCACGTCCTTGCCGAGGAAGAGCGGGATCTTCATCGCCCGGCTCTTCGACGGGGTCTCCTCGATCACCTCGCGGAGGCGGACCATCTGGCGGGAGGTGTTGGGCACCTCGATGCCGACCGAGTTCTTGCCCGGGATGGGGGCTACGATCCGCACGCTTGGCACCCGCAGCGCGATCGCGAGGTCGTCGGCGAGATTCGTGATCTTCGCCAGCCGGAGGCCGGCCTCCAGTTCGATCTCGTACTGCGAGATCACCGGACCGGTCTCGATCTCGACCACTTTCACCTTGAAGCCGAACTCGGTGAACGTCTTCTCGAGCACCTTGGCCCGGTCGCGCACCTCCTGCTCCTGCTGGTCGAGTTCCAGATACTCCGTGGGCAGCAGCAGGTCGAGGTCAGGAAGCTCGTACGTCCCGACCGGATCGGGCGCGAGTTCGAGGGGCGCCGCGGCTGGGCGACGGGCAAGCCGTGTGCGGATCGGCACGGTCGGTGCGGCCGGCTCGGAGTCGTCCGCGGCCGCGTCGTCGGCAGCGGCGTCGCCGTCATCGTAGGCCGGCACGGCGTCGGTCGCAGGCTCGGCGTCGCGGGTGCCCGGGGGCTCCCGCCGCCGGAAGCGGATCGTGGGGCCGTCGTCCTCCTCGTGCTCGTCGTCGGTCGATGTGCTCACCGGCCGACCGCGGAGGCCTGGGAAAACGGCGACCGCATGGTCACCTTCGGTGGAGGACTCGTCACGGGTACGGCCGGCGGGGCACACTCGCCGCAGGATCGCCGCGATAGCTCCGACCGCGTCCGAGGTGGTCGCGGCCAGCCACGGCACGGTGGTGTGG
>VGYP01000194.1 GCA_016872955.1 Planctomycetota bacterium | reverse complement strand
GTGGCCGCCGGCGTCTCCAAGGGGAAGGCCGACGTGGTGCTGATCTCGGGCCACGACGGCGGCACCGGCGCGAGCCCGCAGACGTCGATCATGCACGCCGGGTTGCCCTGGGAACTTGGCCTGGCCGAGGCCCACCAGGTGCTCGTGATGAACGACCTGCGAGGCCGGATCGTGGTCCAGACCGATGGCCAGATCCGCACGGCCAAGGACGTCGTCGTGGCCACGCTGCTGGGCGCGGAGGAGTACGGCATCGCCACGGCATCGCTGGTGGTGATGGGTTGCATCATGATGCGGAAGTGTCACCTCAACACCTGCCCGGTGGGTGTGGCCACCCAGGACCCCGAGTTGCGGAAGAAGTTCACCGGCCAGCCGGAGCATGTCGTCAACTACTTCTTCCTCCTGGCCGAGGAGGTCCGGGAGATCATGGCGAAGCTCGGGTACCGGACGATCGACGAGATGGTCGGTCGGGTCGACCGTCTCGACACCCGGGCTGCGATCGCCCACTGGAAGGCGAAGGGGCTCGATTTCTCCACGATCCTGCACCGCCCCGAGGCCCCCGCCCACGTCAAGACTCATCGCAGCGAGCCGCAGGACCACGGCATCGAGCGGTCGCTCGACATGACGACGCTCCTCGCCCTCTGCAAGCCGGCCCTCGAGGAGCGGGAGCCGGTGTCACTCGAACTGCCGATCCGCAACATCAACCGCACGGTGGGCACGATCCTGTCGAGTGAGGTGACGCGGCGGCATGGGGCGGGCGGGCTGCCCGACGGCACGATCCGGATCGCGTTCCGCGGGTCGGCCGGTCAGAGCCTGATGGCCTTCGGCTCACCGGGCGTGCAGGTGAGCGTGGAGGGCGACGTCAACGACTACTGCGGCAAGGGGCTCTCCGGCGGGCGGGTGATCGTGAAGCCGGACCGCGACGCGACCTTCCAGGCCGAGGAGCAGGTGATCGCGGGCAACGTCGTCGCCTACGGCGCGACGGCGGGCGAGATCTACATCCGCGGGCTGTGCGGCGAGCGGTTCCTGGTCCGGAACTCCGGGGCTGAAGCCGTCGTCGAGGGCACGGGTGACCACGGCTGCGAATACATGACCGGCGGCCGGGCAGTGATCCTGGGCCGCACCGGCCGAAACTTTGCGGCCGGCATGAGCGGCGGGATCGCCTACGTCTGGGACGCCGACGGCACCTTCGCCACGCGGGTCAACTTGGAGATGGTGGAACTCGATCCGCTGGATCCGCAGGATCTCGACGATGTCCAGGGCATGATCCGCCAGCATGTCGAGTTCACCGGCAGTACCCGCGGCCGAGCCATTCTCGACCGTTGGGAGGCGGAGCAGCGGCGATTCGTGAAGGTGATGCCCACCGACTACAAGCGAGTGCTGGCGGAACTCCGCGCGCTCGCCGAGCAGGAGCAGGCCGAGGCCAGACAGGTGGAGGAGAAGGTCCATGGGTGACGTGCGCGGATTCATGAAGTACGACCGGAAGGTGTCGGGCTACGCCCCGGTGACCGACCGTCTCAAGAACTACAACGAGTTCCTCACCATCCTGCCCGCGGAGGAACTGAGCCGGCAGGGCGCGCGGTGCATGGACTGCGGCGTGCCCTTCTGCCACACGGGCTGTCCGCTCGGCAACATCATTCCCGACTTCAACGACCTCGTGTTCCGCAGCCAGTGGCACGAGGCAGCCGAGCGGCTCCATGCCACCAACAACTTTCCGGAGTTCACCGGCCGCGTCTGCCCCGCCCCCTGCGAGGCGGCCTGTGTGCTGGGCATCAACGAGGATCCGGTCGCCATTAAGCAGATCGAGATGTCAATCGCCGACCGGGCCTTCGACGAGGGCTGGGTGGTGCCGGAGCCGCCCGCCGCACGGACGGGCAAGCGGGTCGCGGTGGTGGGCAGCGGCCCGGCCGGCCTGGCGTGCGCCCAGCAGCTTAATCGGGCCGGCCACGTGGTGACCGTCTTCGAGCGGGCCGACCGCCCGGGCGGCCTGCTGATGTACGGGATCCCCGACTTCAAACTCGAGAAGTGGCGGGTCTGGCGGCGGATCGGGCAGCTTGAGGAGGAGGGTGTCGAGTTTCGCTGCGGCGTCAACGTCGGCACCGACGTCGACACTCGGTCGCTCGTCGAGCAGTACGACGCGATCGTGCTCACCGGCGGTGCCACGCTCGGCCGCGACCTGCCGATCCCCGGCCGGCAACTCGAGGGCGTGCACTACGCGATGGAGTTTCTGCCACAGCAGAACAAGCAGAACGCCGGCGATGTGGTGCCGGAGCAGATCCTGGCCGTTGGGAAGGACGTGATCGTGATCGGCGGCGGCGATACGGGCAGTGATTGCGACGGCACGAGCAACCGTCAGGGCGCCAAGAGCCTGACGCAGTTCGAGCTGCTCCCGCAGCCGCCGGACTTGGGCAAGTATCCGCGACGGAGCGAGCGGCCCCAGGCCTCGCCCTGGCCCCTTTGGCCGCAGATGCTCCGCACCAGTTCCTCGCACGAGGAAGGCTGCCGTCGCGAGTGGGGCATCCTCACCAAGGAGTTTCTCGGTGACGATGCGGGCCGGCTGCGGGCCCTGCGGACCATCCGCATCGAGTGGTACCACGATCCGGCCGGTGGGCAGCAGAAGTTCAAGGAGCTGCCGGGGACCGATGAGGAGTGGCCCTGCCAACTCGCCCTGCTGGCCATGGGCTTCGTGGGCCCGGAGAAGGTCGGACCGATCGCCGACCTCGGCCTCGAACTCGAGCCGCGGGGCAACCTCAAGGCCGGAGCCGACTACATGACCAGCAAGGAGGGCGTGTTCGCCGCCGGCGACATGCGGCGTGGCCAGTCACTCGTCGTGTGGGCGATCCACGAAGGTCGCGAGTGTGCTCGTTCCGTCGATCTCTGGCTGATGGGCCAGACGAACCTGCCGAGCACCGCGGCGGGCGAGTTCGCCGTGCATCGTTAACCGCTGCGGGGCCATCCCTGGCGATGGTGTTCGGCAGGGTTCCGTCTGGCCCCCTGCGCCTGGCCGCATGGGCGTCAGCGAAGCGGACGGATCGAGAAATCGAGCGTTCCTTCGCATTCGGCCAGCCGCTCCGGCGTGCGGTTGAGCCTCACCTGCAGGGGACCGTCGGCAATCGCCGCGAACTCGCCGCAGGCTCCCTCGGCGATCACGACGAACCGGGGCCGGCCACCATCGGCAGGCACAGCGAGCCACTGCCCCACCAGCAGCCGCCCCGCGGGTCGGCATCGGTACCACTCGAGCGACACCCCGTCGGCCTCACTTTCGATCGCCGTGGCCTCGTCGCTGGCCGTGTCGGAGACCGAGCCGAGCGACACGCGGCCGCAGGCCTTGAAGGCATACCGCCGTCCAGCAGCGAGCGAGACGCCACCGTTTTGCCAGCCACGCGAGGCGTCGACCGCCATCTCATGGGGACCAGCGAGGAGGGGGCCGGCCTTCCAGTCGATGGCCATGCGGTCGAAGTCCCAGCCGTAGTCGACGTCGGCCGTGAAGGCGTCGAAGTCGCGACCGGCCCGGGCCGCGTCCCAGCCGGGCAGGGCAGCGAGGCGGCGATTGAAGTCGGAGCCGAGCGGGCCGCGTTCGAGCATGGCAAACGGCCGCGCGTACGCAGGATGTCCGCTCAGCATCGCCACAGCGGCCCAACTCGCGGCATAGTCACCGATCGATCCATGCTCGCCCACGGCGAGACCGAGTACCTCGTCGAGCGCGGGTGCCTGGCCATCGCCGCGAAGCTCCCGGAGCTTCTCGATGCGGCCGAGTTGTGCAACGTCCGCGGGCCGATCGGGAATCGGCGTCGGCACGAACTTCGCGGTACCGTCCGAGCGGGGCTCCAGTCGGTGCGTGGCGAGCAACTCCGCGATTCCCTCGTTGTACCAGACCGGTGTGGCCAGGTGGCGGAGCGTGAGCGTGAAGGCGTGCACGCCCTCGTGCAGCAGCAGGTGACGGCGATAGGCGGGGTTCGACTGGTCGACCAGCCAGAACCGGTTGTTGGCACAAAACCCGTTCTCAAACCGGGGGATGGCGTCGGGCAGGAGACCGGCCGTCCGGAACCGCTCGCGATCCACGACGAGGCAGCCGAAGCATCGCCAGCCGGCGTGGTCTGCCGGATTCATGCCGTAGTGACGACACCACGCCGCGAAGGCCGCATCGAAGACGGCGGGCAAGTCGTCGATCCCGTCACCAGGCCGGACCGGCCGATCGGTCGCCATCGAAAGGTGACGACCCGCCAGCACCCGGAGCCCCGCCTGGCGGGCGAGTCGCTCGAGCGGCACGACATCCACGGTCTCCGCTGCTGTCATCCGGGACGCGACGATCACCGCGATGACGGCGGCCGCCGCCCAGCCCATGGAGTCGCTTCGCATGCCTCCCAGTTCACCCAGCCTGTGCCATCATGACAAGGGAAGCCGGCATCGCGTCGCGAGAGGCCGGGCCGCGAAACCCATCGGTGGTCGCGAAAAGAGGCCGCGGGCAGGCCGTTTCCTGGCGAGCTGCCGGATCGGCATCGCCCCGGCTGCGGCGGTCGGGTATGGATGCTCGGTTGACCGAGACCTTCCCGACATGGCCTTCCCGCCAAAGCCCTGCGTCGCGACTCGCTCGGCCGCTTCACCGGCGCGCACGGTGGCCGTGGTCGTGGCCCTTGCCGCGTTCGCCGGGAGTCCACCATTCGCGGCGGACGGCGACTTGGCTGTCGGCTCCACGAAGCCATCGCTGCCGACCGTTCCAGCGTACTGGCAGGTTCCCCCGCTCCCCCAGGCCGTGATCCAGGGAGGTGCCATCCCGCCAGGCTGGCAGCCGCAGGCGGTGCCCTATCAGGGCATCGGCCCGGATGGTGCTCCGATCACGATGTATTTCGCACCGACCTATGTGTTCACCTACCAGTCGGGGCAGCCGGTCTTGGCGGTGCCGCAGGTCAACCGCCGTGGCTGGTCGGGTGGCCAGCCGGCGACGACGACAGCCGTGCCGACGGCCGGCAGTTGGAACTACGCCACGACCAGCGTGCCACCCACGACGATGACCCTGCCACCGAACGGCGTCGCCCGAGACGGGTTCGACACCCCGTCGCCGCGGTAGGTATGGCCACTACGGCGGAGCCGATCGTCTTGCCGGCGAAAACTGAAAAGCGGGCGACCGGACTCGAACCGGCGACATCCAGCTTAGGAAGCCGCGATGGCGTGGTTCTAAGTCCTGTAGCCCCAACACTTACGTCTCGACCCCGCAAGCGTTGTGCCGGATGTTGTACCAAATCGGGGAAGAGGGTCAAAAGCCGAGTGAGTGCTTCGACCGGAACGACTCGGAGCAAGCCTGCTCGAACGAGGGCGGGAGCAGCGAAAGTCGACGTCGGAGTTGTTGAGTCGCTGGCACGTCGGCTTGCCGGGCTGCCTCCCGAGATGATCGCCGCTCTCCATGCCCTGTTCAGCGGCCCATCCCGGGACACATGATCCAGCCCATGCTCACCCACCGCCGCTCCCAATCGCGCTGGCTCGTCTACCTGCTGCGCTGCTCCGACGGCTCGCTCTACACCGGGATCACCAACGACCTTCCCAAGCGGCTGAAGGCCCATAACGCGGGCAAGGCGTCCCGATACACCCGCAGCCGGCTTCCCGTGACCTTGGCCTACAGCGAGCCTCAGAGGTCCAAATCGGCGGCCCTGACGCGGGAGGCGGCGATCAAGAGGCTACG
>VGYP01000193.1 GCA_016872955.1 Planctomycetota bacterium | reverse complement strand
GGCTTCGCCGTGAGGATACCGGCGGCCGGGAGCGACGGAAACGCCCCTCCGGTGGCTCCGACGAGCGGCAAGGGCTGCCGCCGGCCGATGCACCACAGCCCTCCGGGGCCGTCTATCGGGGCGGGGCCAGAGGGACAGCCGGGCCGTATCGCCAGCCGGGGCCCTCTATATTGGTGGGGCGTTCATCCGCCCGGGAGCCCCGCATGCACCGCCTCGCGACCGTCGTCCCCTCCGCCCCCCTGGTTCGGCCGGTGTCGCGTGGAGCCCCGTGGGCCGCGGTACTCGTGGCGGCGCTCGCCGTCGTCCCCGCGGCCGCTGCCGATCACGGGGGCATCCACCTCTGCCGCATCACCCGCCCCGATGGCATCGTGATGACGGTCGAACTGTTCGGCTACGAGCTCGACGAGGCCCGTGCCGTGCAGCGACGCGCCCACGAGGCGGCGCTCGCCGACTGGCAGGCGGGCGCCCGCGAGTGGGCCGACATCGTCCGCCAGGGGGAGTACCCGGTGCCCAAGCCGGTCGAGCCGCGGGTGGATGTGCTGGAGGAGCTCACCGGCAAGAGCGACGAGGAGCGGGCCGCCGCCCGCGACCGCCGGCGGGCCGAGGTCGAGCGCTGGAATGCCTGCACCGTCGGCGACCTGCACAGCCACGCGGCCGCGCGGGTGATCCGCGCCGATCAGGTGGCCAGCGCCATGCACCAGGAGCTCGACTGCTTCGTGCGGGCGATGGTGCGTTGGGCCGAGGCCCGGGCCCGCGGCGGCGAGGAGCTCGCCGGCCGCTCCCCCGTCACCCCCACGCTCGTCACGCTCGCCGAGGGCCTGGCCACCGCTGCCGAGGCCCAGCCCAAGGTCGACGAGGCCAACGCGGCGCTGGCGGCGGCGCGGGAGAAGGCCGGCACGCCCGCCCCGGACGCCAATCCCGCCTCCGGCTTCAAGGCCGCCCGCACCCGCTGGCCCGGCTTCCTCACGATCTACCACGGCAGCAACTGGAACGCCGACGAGACGTTCGTGACCGCGATCAAGGAGGCGCACTACGCCGCCAGCGGCTGCGCCGAGTGGCAGGTGGAGCAGTGCGCCAAGCGCGGCCTGCACGCCTTCACGTTCCTCTGGGGCCACGAGGCGGGCACGGTGCCGGCCAAGTTCCGCAACGACGACACCGTGCTCTGCTACTACCTCGGCGACCGGATCAAGCCGAGCAAGTGGGGCGCCTGGGCGGGGCTCGAGGCCGCGGCCTACGCCGCCGATCCGTTCCACCCCGCGGTGTTCAGCATGTCGCCGCAGTCGTGGGGGGGCATCGACCTCTACTTCCCGGTGGTCCGCGGCCGGGCCGTGGAGTACTACCACTACCACTGGGACGGCAACCGCAAGCCGCAGGACCACTTCGTCTACCTGGAGCTCTACCGGCAGCAGTCCGCGGCGCACGGCGACCTGCCGATCGTGCGGCTCCTGGAGAGCCGCGTCGAGGACATGCGCAAGACCGGGCAGACGGTGTTCACGAGCCTGGCCTACGGCGTGCGCGGCTTCCAGTACGGCGGCGGCCTGTTCGACGGCAACCAGCGCGACGCCCGCGGCGTGCCCACGCCCAACGACTTCGGCAAGGCGGCGGCCCGGATCAACAAGGCGGTGGCGGCGTTCGCGCCGGCGCTGCGTCGCTGCCGCAACCTCGAGGTGTTCCAGACGGCGCCGCTGCCCCCCTGGGGCAAGGAGGCGCCGGCCGGGCACTGGGTCCGGCCCGAGGGGAGCGACGTCGTGCTCGGAGAGTTCACCGATCGCTACGACCGCTACCTCGTGCTCGCCAACCGCGACGCCTTCAACCCACACGACGCCACGCTGCGATTCACCGAGGACGGCCTGCAGATGTCCCGCGTGGACGTGGATTCGGGCTCCTGGCAGGACCTCGCGCCGGCCCGCGGTGACGGTGCCGCTCGAGGCGGGGGGCGGGGCGCTGGTGCGCGTGGTCGGCCACCGCGATCCGCCCGTGATCTCCGGCCCCGCGCAGTTCGTGGGCAAGGCGCTCGTGCGGATGGTCGCGGCGAACCCCGCCGACACGATCCGCTACACGCTCGACGGCTCGGCGCCCACGGACCGCTCCCCCGCCTACGCCGGACCGGTGGAGATCAGTGCCACGGCGACCGTGCGGGCGATCACCGTCAACGCCCGGGGCGGCACGAGCGCGGCGGCCGAGGCGGCCTGCACGCGGGTCGAGCCGAAGACGGTCGCCGGCAAGCAGCTCGGGCCCGGCATCGCCTACGACTCCTACGAGGGGGCGTGGACGAAGCTGCCCGACTTCGCCGCGCTCGAGCCGGTCGGCCGGGGCGTGCGTTCCGACATCGCCCTGGCGGCGAGCCGGCGGATCGACAACTTCGCCCTCCGGTTCCGCGGCCACTTCGAGATCGCCCAGGGGGGCGGCCACACCTTCACGCTCGGCAGCGACGACGGCTCGCGGCTGCTGATCGACGGCGAGACGGTGCTCGACAACGACGGCGTGCATGGCGTGGTGACGCAGAACAAGACGGTGGAGTTGGCACCCGGCTGGCACGCGCTCGAACTGGTCTACTTCCAGGGCGTGGGCGGATCGGGCCTGTCGCTGTCGTGCACCGGGCCCGACGGCCAGCCGCTGCCGCTGACGTTCTGGTGCGCCCCGTGAGCAGCCGGTCCCAACCCGAGGAGAGGCCCATGATCCTGTCCCTGGCTTCGTTCCGCCGCACGGCCCTGATGCTCGTCGCCGTCGTGGCGACCTCCGGCATGGGCCGCGCCGCCGACCCCGCCGCGGCCGCCCCGGCCACCTACCTCGCCGGCGTCAGCGCCGAGCTGAAGAAGCCCTGGCCGCACCACCGGATCGTCAACGTCGTGGCCCACGGCCACAGCGTGCCGGCCGGGTTCTTCGCCACGCCCAAGGTCGACACGTTCAACGCCTACCCGCACCTGCTCCACGTCGGCCTCAAGGAGCGGTTTCCGAACGCCGTGCTCAACGTCATCGTCACCGCCAAGGGGGGCGAGCAGTCGGAGCAGGGGGCCGCGCGGTTCGATCAGGACGTGCTCGCGCACCGCCCCGACGTGATCCTGATCGACTACGGCCTCAACGACCGGGCCCTGCCCCTCGACCGGGCCGAGCAGGCGTGGACGTCGATGATCGAGCGGGCCAAGGCGAAGGGGATCCCGGTGATCCTGCTCACGCCCACCGGCGATCTCGCGGTCGACATCACCAACGACGGCGACGACCTCAACCAGCGGGCCGACCAGATCCGCGGGCTCGCCGCCCGGCACGGCGTCGCGCTCGTCGACAGCTACGCGGCCTACAAGGCCCATGTCACCGAGGGGCACAAGCTCGCGGAACTGATGTCGCAGCGGAACCATCCCAACCGCCAGGGGCACGAGATCGTGGCCGCCAGGCTGCTGGAATGGTTCCCGCAGTGACGGCCGCCGACCGGAGACGCCGCAGATGAATCGCCGGGCCGTCGCGATCGCGCTGGGATTGGCGGGCGTCGCGGCCCAGGCCGGCGACTGGCCGACGTACCGGCACGACGCGGCCCGGTCGGCCTGGTCGGCCGAGTCGCCTCCGGCCGAGCCGACCCTGCGCTGGCGCAGGCGGGCCGCTGTGCCGCCGCGGCCCGCCTGGCCCGCCCCCGCCGCGGGCAACGTCTACGCCGGGCTCGAGCGGCTCTCCCGCTGGGACACGAGCGACCACGCCTTCCACGCGGTGATCGCGTCGGGTCGCGTGCTGTTCGGGTCGTCGGCCGACGACTCCGTCCACTGCCTCGACGCCGCGGACGGCCGCCCGCTCTGGCGGCACCATGCCGGCGGGCCGGTGCGGATGCCGCCGGCCGTGCACGACGGGCTCGTCTACGCCGGCTCCGACGACGGCTTCGTCCGCTGCCTGCGGCTGGCCGACGGGGCCGAGGTCTGGCGGCGCCGGATCGGGCCGGAGGATCGGCGCCTGCCGGGCAACGCGCGGATGATCTCCCGCTGGCCGATCCGCGCCGGGCCGCTCGTCCACGAGGGCAGGGTGCTGGTGGCGGCCGGCGTGTTCCCGCTCGACGGCGTCTTCCTGGCGGCCCTCGACGGCCGCACGGGCGCGGTCGGCTGGCGGCGGTCGATCGACGCGGTGGCCCACGGCCCGCTGGTCGTCCTCGGCGATCGCGTCGTGGTGTCGGCCTTGCGGGCCAATCCCTCCACCTACGCCCTCGCCGACGGCGCGCCGCTCGGCGGTGTGGCGGGGGCGGGCCCGGTGGCGCTGGCCTACCGCGACACGCTGGTGGCCGGCCCGGCGGAGACCGGCGCGGTCGCCGGCATCGACGCCGCCGTGCAGCAGGCGCTCGCCGTCCGCGACGGGTTCCAGTGCGCGACCCGCGACGGCCGGCTGGCGGTCGCCTCCGACCGGACACTCGCGGTGTTCTGGGCCGACCGGCGGCTGGCCTGGAAGGTGGAGCGCGCGGCCACCACGGCGCTCGCCGCGGGCGGTGAGACGATCGTCGTCGGCGGGCCGGATCTCGTCGCGGGACACGCAGTCGCCGATGGCGCGCGCCGCTGGGAGGTGGCGGTCGAGGGCCGGCCGCTGGGGCTAGCGCTGACCGGCGGCCGGCTGGTCGTGAGCACGGATCAGGGAGACGTGTGGTGCTTCGGCGCCGCCGGCGAAGCGGCCGCGGCGGCGCCGCCGGTGGAGCGCCCGGTCGCCGGCGCGGAAGCCGACCCGCGGCTCGACCTCGTGCGCCGGCTCGTGATGCCGCTCGGCGCCGCGGCCGGCTACGCGCTCGTCTCCGGGCCGGCGGCCGAGGAACTCGGCACTTCGATCGGTCGGCACACGCCGCTGCAGGCGATCGGCCTGGTGGCCGATGACGACCTGGCGGCCGGCCGCGGTCGGCTCGCCGCGGCCGGGCTGCTCGGTCACCGCGTCACGCTCGAGTCGGCCGCGGCCGGGCCGGCGGCCTACGACGACGGCGTGTTCAACCTCGTCGTCGTCGAGCCGGCGGCGGGGGATCAGTCGCTCGCCGTCGCCGAGGCGGCCCGGCTCGTGGCGCCCGGCCGCGGGCTGCTGGCGGTCATCGGCGCCGCCGCGGCGGCCGCCGCCGACGGCGTGGCGGAACGCGCCGGCCTCGACCCACTGCCCGCGGCGGTGGACATGCGGCTGTTCCGGGCCCGACCCCGCCCCGGCGCCGGCGCCTGGACCCACCCGTTCGCCGATCCGGGCAACACGTCGTGCAGCGGCGACGCGCTCGTCAAGCCGCCCTTCGAGGTGCACTGGTTCGGGCCGCCGGGCCCCGAGGCGATGGTCGATCGCCACAATCGCACCACCCCGCCGCTGTTCCGGGACGGCCGGTTGTTCGTGGCGGGTTTCGACGCCGTGATCTGCGCCGATGCGGCCAACGGTGCGCCCCTCTGGCGGCGGCCGCTCCCGGCCGCTACCCGGCTGGCCGTGTCGAAGAACTGCGGCAACATGGTGGTCGGACCGGCTGAGCTGTTCGTCGCGTACGACGACGCCTGCGTGGCCCTGGCCGTCGACTCCGGCCGCGAGACCCGCCGCTGGCAGGTGCCCGACGCCGCCGCCGCTGTCCATGAGTGGGGCTACGTCGCGGTCGTGGACGGCGTGCTGCTGGGCAGCCGCTCGCCGCGGGAGGCCGACCGCCGCCGGATCGGGCCGCGGTCGTGGGAGTGGGGCTATCTCGACCACACGCCGGTGGTGACGAGC
>VGYP01000192.1 GCA_016872955.1 Planctomycetota bacterium | reverse complement strand
AAAAAGAAGATCGTCAGCAGTAGCGGCACGAACCGGTCCCCCTCGTGGGCGTGGGCCACGGCCACCGCCGCCTGGCCTTCGTGAACCTGTAGACCGTGGTCGTGATCGTGGTGGGCATGCGTGCCGAGGCCGTCATCGCCCTCGCCGTGATGGCCATCGTCGTCACGGTCGTCATGGCTGTCGATCGCCGGCCGGGCAACCTGATCGCGGATGAGGACGATGAAGGTCTCGAAAAGGTTGGCGAACCGACCCTTCGGCGGGGCTCCCGACCCGAGTTGCCGCGCCAGTTGCGTGAACAGGAAGAAGAGCACGGCCGCCAGCGCGACCTCCAGGATCATGAACTTGGAGATCCCGAAGCCCGACTTGACCGAGAACAGACTCTCGAGCGTCGCGAACGGCTGCGGGATAAGGATCTTCCCGTCCATCGCCCGGTTGTAATCGGCGAGCGTGGCGTGCGGATGGGCGTCCCGCAGCCATTGCGGAACCTGTTCCATCTCCATCCAGCGCTGCCGCCACAGCGCCTTGGGGACCTCGAAGAAGTAGCAGTCCTTGAGGTGGTAGATCGGGTCGTGGCCAGCCATCGTGACCTGACGAGCAGTCGGAAGGGAAAGCGGGAAGAAGCGAGCGTGCGGGTCCGGAAGATTGGAGAGTGTGGAGCAACTTGACCCTCGCCGTCAATTCGCGATGTCGCCGCCCGCGGAACGCCGATTTTCGGGAGCACGGGGGGCTCGGCCCGGCTCCCGGCCCAGCATCGCATGGAGTGCCATGTCGGCGACAAGGAGGATCAGGTGGAAGGCCACCAGCAACCCTCCGGCGGTCCGCGCCCACGGGGCCTCGTCCTGGCCGACCAGCCATCCCAAGGCCACGAGCATCGGCAGCATGCGCACGACCGTCGCAGCCAGACCGCCCGCCACGGCGACGGCTGCCGGCTGCCCCCTGGCCTGCCGTGCCACGAGCCAGCCCGCGATGGACCCGCTGCCCGTCACGGCCGCGGCGAACACGACCGCCCGCCGGTGGCCCGCCTCGCCCCCCAGGAACAGAACTCCCACCGCCGCCGCAACGGCGAGCACGCCCAAGAGGACGATAGCGCCGACCAGCATGATGCGGCGGTCGCGGGTCACGGGCGGCCTCGTCCAGCCGCGATGCGCACCAGCCAGGCGAGTCCAGCCACGAATCCCAGCCCGAGGCCCACGGGCCCCAGCCATGCCGTCCCCAAGCGGGCGTCCAGAACGCCACCCGCGACCATCGGCAGAACCATCACCAGGCCCACGGCGATGATCCGGGAAGCCCAGCCGAGGGCCTCCCCCACCGCCGCCGACTGTTTTCCACGAGCCATGATCAAACTATACCCTCGCGCCCGCGGGTCACGATTACGATCGCCCCCCGCCCGCCGGACCGCCCCATGACTCACCGCAAGCGCCGGCGCCGGCAACAGCACCGTGACCTCGCCGCCTCGATCGCCGCCGCCGAGGGCTGAGGTATTCGGCCACCAGTTGCTGATCGCGGCCCACACCGCGAGATACGAAGGAGAGACGGTGGTCACCGATCCAGTGGCCATCTTCCTCGGCGACCGCGACGTGCTCACGTTTTGCGAGCACGGCGTGGGCGACGCCTTCGAGCCCTCTGGCCCACGCGGGACGTGCTGTATGCGCTCGCCCGGGAGCCGACCCAGTTCGTGGGGGACCGCGCGCGGCAGCACTTCCGTGATTCCTACGACCACACGATGGACCTGCTCGACCTGCTGGAGAGTTTCCAAGAGATCGGCAGCGACCTGCGGGACAGCTCCCTGGCGATCCTCAACAATTGGATGGACGACGTGATCAAGGCGCTGACCGTGATCGCCACCGTCTTCATTCCCCTGACCTTCATCACCGGGGCATGAACGTCGACACCGACTCGCCGTGGAACACGCCGCTGCTCACCTTTCGCTACGGCGGCCTAGTGGCGGTGGGGCTGATGCTGGCGACGACCGTGCGCATGGTGGTGTTCTTCTAGCGCCGTGGCTGGCTGCGGCCCAGGCACTGATTTCACGGCGGGCTCGGGCATCCTGCCCTCCCCGCCTGAGGGCTCGCGACTGCCCGCATCGTGCCGGCCGGCCCAATGGCGGTTCCAGGGCTCGGGCATCCTGCCCTCCCCGCCTGAGGGCTCGCGACTGCCCGCATCGTGCCGGCCGGCGTGGCGGCGGGGAAGCCGCCCCGCGTCACGCGGGGCCGAGGAGAAAAAACGTCCGCATCGCGGCCGAGCCCTTGATCGGCATCTCACCACGCTCCTCGAACCGGAAGCGATCACCGAGCGACTCGCGCGTGTGTGCCGAGACGTGGATCATGCCGGGCTCTCCGTGCGACTCCATCCGACTCGCAACGTTGACCGCGTCTCCCCAGAGGTCGTAACTAAACTTGTGCGATCCGATCACGCCCGCCACGACGGGCCCGGAATGGATGCCGATCCGGAGGGCCAAGGGCAACTCGCGACGTGCGACCAACCCGGCAAACACCTCGCGCATGCCCAAGGCCAGACGGGCCGCCGCGTCGGCATGGTCGGCCCGCGGTACCGGCAGGCCCGAGGCCGCCATGTAGGCATCGCCGATCGTCTTGATCTTTTCCACGCCGCAGGCCGCGGCCAGGGCATCGAACTCGGTGAACACCTCGTCGAGCAATTCCACGAGGGCGTGGGCGTCGACCTTGCGGGTGAAGGTGGTGAATCCGCATAGGTCGGCAAACAGCACGCTGACGTCGGCAAAACTCTCTGCAATCGTCCCAGGTTCGTCCTTGAGCCGCTCGGCGATCGCCGGCGGCAGAATGCTCAAAAGCAGCCGCTCCGACCGGGCCCGCTCCCGTTCCAGGTCGGCGAAGGCCGCGTTTCGCTCGACAAGCCGGTGATAGGCTTCCGAGTGGATGCGGATCCGGGCGAGCAGTTCCACCGCGTCGGGCAGTTTGACCAGGTAGTCGGCCGCACCGCCGGCCAGCAACGCCGCCTTGGTCTCGGCCTCGGCGACGGCCGAAAGCACGATGACCGGCACGTTCGCTGTGGCGGGCAGGTCGTGAAACCGCCTTACCATGTCGAGCCCGTCCACGTCGGGCATCACCAGATCCTGGAGGATGACCGTGGGCCGAAACGTCGCGGCCGCGGCGAGCGCCGCCTCGCCATCCTGGCGGCACTCGAGCACCACGTCATCGGCCCGGACGACCATATTTTCGACGATCCTGCCGATCAGGACCTGATCGTCGACGAGCAGCACGCGGTGTCGGGGGGAGGGGGCGTCCATGAGGCGGCTGGACGACGCGTGCGAGGCAAGCCCACCGGCGCGTGAGGTAGGTTGACGGTCCACTCCCCGGCGAGACGAGCGCCACCGGCGCCGAAGGTAAGTTGACGGTCTACTCCCCTGCGAGACAAGCCCACCGGCGCATAAGGTACAAAACTGGGGAACTAGGATTCGAACCTAGACTAACTGGTTCAGAGCCAGTCGTGCTACCGTTACACCATTCCCCAATGGCATCGCCCGATCCGTCGAGACTACCCGACCTGCTGGTGGTCGGCAATCGTGATTCGCGACCGGGCCAGGCACCTTCAGACTGAGCGATCTCCGCGTGTCCGTCCTCGAGTTCCAAGGTGGTGACCGCGCCGGTGAGCGGCTGGTCCTCGACCCCGGCCGCACCGTGGTCGGTCGCCACTCCGACTGTCAGGTGGTGCTCGACGCCCCAGCCGTGAGCCGCCAGCACTGCGCGATCACGCTCGCCGCCGATGGGGCGACCGTCGAGGATCTCCGGAGCCGCAACGGCACACTGCTCAACGGCGCGATCCTCTCGGCCCCCAAGCGTCTCGAGGACGGCGACGAGTTGGGCATCTGTGGCCATCGTCTGACGTTCTTCAGCGAATCGCCGGGCGTGACGGACTCCTCCGCCTCGATCGTCATCGACGAAGACTTCGTGGACGACATCGGCGGGCTTTCCGACGCGGTCATCGTGTCGCAGCTCGACCTGCCCCGGCCCTTGGTCGAGCAGTCCGTCGGCGGGCACGCCGAGGCGAAGTTGCGGGCAGTGCTGCGACTCAGCCGTGCGATCGGCACGTCACTGGCGCTCGACGATGTGCTGCCGCGACTCCTCGATGGCCTGCTCGAGGTCTTTCCACAGGCCGACCGCGGCTTCGTGCTGCTGGCGCAGCCGCCGTCGGGCGACCTGCGGGTCCGGGCTCGGCGTCTCAAGCACGCCCGGGAGGGCTCGCCGCGGCTGAGCCGCACGCTCATCGACCGGGTGGCGACCTCGCGGCAGGCGATCCTGTCGGCCGACGCGATCACCGACACCCGCTTTCGGGCCAACGACAGCGTGCTGGCCGGCTGCATCCGCTCGGTGATGTGCGTGCCGGTCATGAGCGGCGACGGCAGGCTGCTGGGCGTCCTGCAACTGGATTCGCGAAACCTGCGGGACGGGTTCCATGCGGGTGACCTCGACGTCCTCGCCGGCATCGCTGGGCGGGCGTCCCAGGCGATCGAACAGGCGCTCGCACACGAGGAACGGGTGGAGCGGGAGCAACTCAACCGCGACCTTGAACTGGCCCATCGCGTGCAGCAGGGCCTGCTGCCGAGTCGTCCGCCGGAGATCGCCGGCTACGAGATCTTCGACTTCTACGAGGCAGCGCGGCACGTGGGCGGCGACTTCTTCGGCTACGTGCCGATCGGCGGCGGCCGACTGGCGGTGGTGCTGGCCGATGTCTCCGGCAAGGGGGTCGCAGCCGCCCTGCTCATGGCCACGCTCTCCGCCGACGTCCGCTACTGCCTGGCGAGCGAGGCGGACCTCGGTCGGGCGGTGTCGCGGATCAACGAAAGCTTTCTGCGGGGCGGATGGGACGACCGCTTCGCGACGCTCGTGGTGGCCGTGCTCGACCCCGAGGCTGGCAGCATCACGGTCTGCAACGCAGGCCATCTGCCGGTGTTTCTCCGCGCGCCGGGAGGCACCGTCGACCGGGTAGCCGTCGACCTCGGCAGCCTGCCGCTGGGCATCGACCCCGGCCACGTGTTCCGTTCCTGCACGATCCCCTTTCCGCCGGGTGCCGCCTTCGTGCTCTGCACCGACGGCGTCACCGAGGCGATGGATCACGACGGGCGGTGTTACGGCATGGAGCGGCTCGAGGAGATCCTCGCCGGGCCCGTGGCCACCGCCGCCGACGTGGGCCGGCGGATCCTCGCCGACATCGACCGCCACACCGCCGGCGTCGGCGGCGGCGACGACATCTGCCTGGTCTGCGTCCGCCGGCAGGCGTGACAAGGATCACCCGCCATTCAGCCGGCGGCGGCCAGCGGCACCCGGACCTCCACCACGGTGCCTCCGCCGGGAGTCGACTCGATCCGTGGCTCGACGCCGACCAGCCTCGACCGCTGGCGGATCCCTGCCAGGCCGAACCGCACCTCCGGCACCTCGGTCCGGGCGTCGCTGACGAGCGCGTCGATGGCCGCCACGATCCCGAGTTCGTCGAGCGCGGGTGGACGCAGGCCGCCGATCAGCCGCCGCGACTCCTCGACCGCCGCCTGCAGCAGCCGCAACGCCTCGTGGGGTTCCCGGCTCCCGGCGTGGTCGCAGACGGCCGCCTCGCAGGCCTGCACATGCATGATCGCGCCGGCCAGGTACTGTGCCAGGCCGTCGTGGATGTCGTACGAGGCGAGTTGCCGCTCCCGCTCCTGGATCTCGAGCAACTGCCTGAGCACGCT
>VGYP01000191.1 GCA_016872955.1 Planctomycetota bacterium | reverse complement strand
CCTCCGCTCACTCCGCCTTTCCGCATGGCATTTCCGGCCCTCCCTTGGTTCCGGCCACCCTGGATTCTCACTCCCGGAGTGGCCTCGTTTCAGGGGGGACAGGTCAGTGCCGATCTGCCCCGAGTTGCGGGCGATCCTGGCCGAGGGGTTCGAGCGGGCCGAGCCGGGGGCGACGTTGATCGTGCCGATGGCCGCCCGAAACAGCGTCAATCTGCGGACCCACCTCGAGCGGATCATCGCCAAGGCCGGGCACGAATCCTGGCCGCGGCTCCTGCAGAACCTTCGGGCCTCCTGTGAGACCGACTGGCTGGAAAAGTAGCCGTCGCACGTGGTCGCCAAGTGGCTCGGACACTCGCCGAAGGTAGCGGCCCAGCACGACCTCATGTCGCGGGAGCACCACTTCGACGACGTGGTGCGCGGCGACGGGGCGGGCGCGGCGGCAGGGGGTCAAACCGACGCCCCGGGCTGCGACGCATATTGCAGCGCACCTGCGACGCATTTGGCGACGCAGCAGGCCGCCGCGAGGGACAGCGCGCGGTCGCAGGAAACGACAGAACCCGCAGCCACCACTCGGGTTACTGCGGGTTCTTCGGAAGTTACGCCGTTTCTCAAAACGGACGAAATGGCGGGGACAGGATTCGAACCTGCGACCTCGAGGTTATGAGCCTCGCGAGCTACCGGGCTGCTCCACCCCGCGTCAGTTGGATGTCAAGGATGTGTTTGGTCTACCCCAGAATTCTCGAATTGATCAGTCTACCGATGTTTCCTACCGAAGCCCTCCGCCGGAATAATAGCTCCGACGCCTTCCGAACGGAAGCCCGGCCTCGCACGGGCCTCACGATCCCGGTTTTCAGACGAGTTTTCCCATGCCGCCACTGCCCCCTCCGCCGCCATCCGGCCACCGAGCGGCAGGGGCACCACCCGTCTCGCGGCCGCCCGGACAGACCACGACGCTCGTGGGCGGATTGCCCTGGCAGCAGCCAAACAGCCTTTTCTCCGAGCCTCCCGTGCCCGGGATGCCGGTCATCACGGCGGTGGCCGACCAGCGGCCGAATGACGCAGGATCGCCGGCCCAACCCGCCGCGCCGCTTTCCTGGTCGGAGCGAGCCGAGCAGTGGCTCCAGCGAAGCCCGCCGTTCTCCTTCAGCCTGTCGCTGCACGTCGTCGTCCTGCTGCTGCTTGCGCTTGTCTTCTACCCCCGCGAGCGGTCAGACGAGATCACGATCGACCTCTCCTTCAAGTCCGAGTTCGTCGAGACGGAGCACGAGGAGGACGGCGTGCCGATCGAAGCGTCAGAGGAGCCGGAGGCAGAACCCGTCGAGCCGGTCGCCGACGTCGAGGAGCCGACCGTCAAGGACCCCGTCGCGGTGCCCGTGGTGGTCGAACAGCTCGTCGACACGGGGACCGGCGCGACGACCCAGAAGGTCGTGCGAAACGTGCCGATCGGCTCCCTGCTCGACGGCCGCCAGGAGGGCCGGCGCGAGGCGCTCGTGCGGGCCTACGGCGGCAGCGACGCCACCGAGGCAGCGGTCGCAAAGGCCCTCGTCTGGCTCGCCAAGCAGCAGCAGAAAGACGGTCTCTGGAGCCTCCAGGGGCCGTACGTCGACGGCGGCTCTCAGGAGAACCGCCTCGCCGCGACCGCGATGGCCCTCTTGGCATTCCAGGGCGCCGGCAATATCCCGGACGCAGGCCGACACAAGGACGTCGTCGCCCGCGGCTGGAAGGCATTGCTCAAGAAGCAACTGGCTGACGGCCGGTTCGACCTCCCCCTGCCCTCCCACCACAGCCTCTACTCACACGCCCAGGCGACCTACGCCGCCTGCGAACTCTATGGCATGACCAAGGACGCGGCCTTCGCCGAGCCCGCCCGTCGCGCGGTGGGATTTTCGCTCGTCGCCCAGGCGGCCAACGGTGGATGGCGGTATGCGCCCGGGGAGGAGGGCGACATGTCGGTGACGGGCTGGTTCCTGATGGCCCTCAAGAGCGCCGAAATGGGCGGAATCATCGTGCCGGAGTCGTCCTTCGAGCGGCTGCGGACCTTCGTCGACAGCGTCTCCATGGAGGGAGGCAGCCGCTACGGCTACCGGCTGGATTCACCGCAGCGACCGCCCACGGGCATGACCCCCGCCGTCTCCGCCGAGGGGCTGCTGTCGCGGCAGTTTCTCGGCTGGGGCCGTGACGACCGCCGCATCGCCGCCGGGATCGACTACCTGATCGACTCGAAGTTCTTCGACTTCGAGGCCGACCGCGACGTCTACGCCTGGTATTACATCACGCAGGTCGTGCACAACGTCAGCGGTCAGCCCTGGGACCGTTGGAACGGACGGATGCGGGAGGAGGTGCCGGCCCGGCAGTCGACGACGGGTGCGGAGGCGGGCTCCTGGGACCCGGCGCTCGACAAGTGGGGCCATATCGGCGGCCGACTGTTCACGACTTGCTTCTGCACCTATATGCTCGAGGTGTACTACCGCCATCTGCCCCTCTACGGCGCCGTGGCGGACGATCCGTGACCGGCAACGCCGCGTGACCCGAAACGCTGCCGGGGTGGCCCGCTCAGCCCCACTGCCGCAGCGCCTCGTAGGCCACGATCGCCGCCGAGTTGGCGAGGTTGAGGCTCCGGACCTGCGGCCGGGAGGGAATCTTGAGCAGGCTTCCCTCATGGGCCGCCTTCAGCGGCTCGGGCAGCCCCTTCGATTCGCTGCCGAAGACCAGCACGTCACCGGGTCGGTAGGAGACGCTCGTGTACGACCGCATGGCCCGTGCCGAGAACAGCCACCGCTGCCCCGTGCCGCTCTCGGCCAGCCGCCGCTCGAGCGCGGCCCAATCATCGACCACCTCCCACTCGAGCTCGGCCCAGTAGTCGAGCCCAGCCCGCCGCAGGTAGTAGTCGTCGAGACTGAAGCCGAGCGGCCTGACCAGCCACATCTTGGCAGCGATCGCCACGCAGGTTCGCCCGACGTTTCCCGCATTCGGCGGGATCTCCGGCTCATACAGAACGATATGCAGCAGGGGCTCGTAACGCATGGGAGTTCGACGCCGGGGACCTGTCTGCTATCGTTTAAACGTGGCTCCGGGCTTTCCGGCCGCTACGCCCCCCGATTTTGTCCTGAGGCGCCGCCGTGGTCGAGTTACGAAGAAATCCCACCCGGGAGGTGCGGATCGGGCGGATCGCCATCGGTGCCAACCACCCGATCGCCCCCCAGAGCATGACCGCCACCCACACCGCCGACGTGGTGGCCACGCTCGAGCAGGTCAATGCCCTGCACGCCGCCGGTGCCGGCGTGGTGCGGATCGCGGTCGACTCCAAGAAGGACGCCGCCGCCCTGCCCGCCATCCGGGCCGGCACCGCCGCCAACCTGGCCATCGACCTCCAGGAAAACTACCGGCTCGCCGCGGAGGTCGCCCCCCACGTCGACAAACTTCGTTACAACCCCGGTCACCTCTATCATCACGAGCGGGAAAAGCCCTGGCAGGAGAAGGTCAGGTTTGTCGCCGAGGTGGCCGAAGCCCATGACTGCGCCCTGCGGGTGGGCGTCAACTGCGGCAGCGTCGATCCAACCAAGAAGGCGCAGTTCGCTGCCGACGACTCGATCGGTCCGATGCTCGCCAGCGCGCTCGAACACTGCGAACTGCTCGACTCGCTCGGCTTCACCCGCTACTGCGTCTCGCTCAAGGATTCCGACCCGCGGAAGGTGATTGACGTCAACCGGCGGTTCGCGGCCGAGCGACCCGACGTGCCGCTACACCTGGGCGTCACCGAGGCGGGCATGCCGCCCGACGGCATCATCAAGACGCGGATCGCGTTCGAGCAGCTGATCTCGCGGGGCATCGGCGACACCATCCGCGTGTCGCTCACGGTTCCCAACGCTGACAAGCCACAAGAGATCGCGGCGGCCCGGGCGATCCTCGCCGACATCGCGGCCGGCCGCGTCCGCAGCGTCGTCGACTACGGGCTCTCGACGCTCAACATCATCTCCTGCCCCAGCTGCTCGCGGGTCGAGAACGAGGCCTTCATCGATCTAGCCCGCCAGGTCAAGGAGATGACGGCCTACGCCGCCGATCACGCGATCACGATCGCCGTGATGGGCTGCCGCGTGAACGGCCCCGGCGAGACCGACGATGCCGACCTCGGGCTGTGGTGTGGCCCGACGCACGTCAACCTCAAGCGGGGCAGTCTCGAACTGGGCGCTTACCCGTACGACGCCATCCTGCCCCGACTGCGGCAGGAACTCGACTCCCTGGTCGCCAGCCGGGAGGGCAACGCCGTCGCCGGCTGACGGGCCGGACGGGCTGGGCACGATGAAGATCCTCCCGATCGTCACACCGGAGGCTGCTGCCTGCGGCACCACGGTGGGCACGCTCCCCGTGATCGCGGCCGGCGATCCGGCCACCCGGCGAGGCACGTTCTCGGTGGTCACGCTCGGCTGCCCGAAGAATCTCGTCGACAGCGAGCGGATGCTGGGGCTCCTTCGCGACGACGGCTGGCAGCTCGTGGCCGAACCCGCGGGCTCGGACCTCGTGATCATCAACACCTGCGCCTTCCTGGAGTCGTCGAGGCGGGAGTCGTACGGTGTCGTGGAGGAGATGCTGACCCTGAAGCGGACCGGGGGCACGCGGAGCGTGATCGTGGCGGGCTGCCTGGCCGAACGACAAAAGGAGGGGCTACTCACGGAACTGCCCGGCCTCGACGCCGTGATCGGCGTATTCTCGAGGGACGAGGTGGCCCGCGTCGCGGAGCGGTTCGTGGGCGCGCTGGGGGAGCAGCGGGCCGTCTTCAAGCCGGCACCGGCCCGCGCGCTCGACGACTCCGGGCGGCTTCGCGTCACACCGCGGCACGTCGCCTACCTGAAGATCTCCGAGGGCTGCGATCGCACCTGCACCTTCTGCTCGATCCCTCGCATGCGGGGCAAGCACGCGAGCAAGCGGATCGAGGAGGTCGTTCGCGAGGCCCGTGAACTGGCTGCCGACGGTGTCAAGGAACTCGTGATCGTCGCCCAAGACACGACCTATTACGGCGTGGACCTGTACGGGGAGCCGCGGCTGGCCGACGTGCTCGGTGAACTCGAGCGGATCGACGGCATTGAGTGGATCCGGCTGATGTACCTCTATCCCATCCACTTCACCGACGCCCTCGTGGACCGGATCGCCGCCAGCCGCACGATCCTGCCCTATCTCGACATGCCGCTGCAGCACGCCGCCGATGCCGTGCTCAAGCGGATGCAGCGTCGCGTCAACCGCGCGGCCACCGAGGCGCTACTCGGCAGACTGCGGACCTCGATCCCGGGGCTCGTGATGCGGACCACCTTCATCACCGGCTTTCCCGGTGAGACCCGCGGGCAGTTCGAGGAACTGCTCGACTTTGCCAGAACGTGGCAGTTCGAGCGTGTGGGCGTGTTCACCTATTCCTTCGAGCCCGATACGCCGTCGGCTCGGCTCGACGGCCACCTGCCCGAAGAGGAGAAGGCCGCCCGCCGCGACGAGCTGATGCTGCTCCAGCAGGGCATCGCCCACGACCACGCCCGCCGGCAGGTGGGCCTCGTCTGCGACGTGATCGTCGATCGCCGGAGCGAGGAGCGGGACGATGTCTGGGTCGGCCGCACCAAGGCCGATGCGCCTGACGTCGACTGCCTGGCCTACGTGACCGATCCGGCCGGGTCGAACCGGTCGCTCGCGGGCCGGATCATGCCGGTCGAGGTCGTGGCGGCCAGCG
>VGYP01000190.1 GCA_016872955.1 Planctomycetota bacterium | reverse complement strand
TTCAGGAAGATGAAGGTCAGGAAGAAGTGCACCTTCCCCCAGAACTCGTTCATCGTGCGGCCGAACATCTTTGGAAACCAGAAGTAGATCGCCGCCCAGACGCCCATCGCGGTGCCTGCGAAGAGCACGTAATGGAAGTGGGCGACGATGAAATAGGTGTCGTGGATGAAAATGTCGACGGGCGTCGCCGCCATGAAGATGCCCGACAGCCCGCCGATGATGAACATCGACACGAAGGACAGAGCGAACAGCATCGCCGTCGTGAACTGGACCCTCCCGCCCCAGATCGTCCCCAGCCAATTGAACGTCTTCACGGCGCTCGGCAGCGCGATCATCATCGTCGACACCATGAAGGTGATGCCCAGGGCCGGATTCATGCCGGACATGAACATGTGGTGGCCCCAGACGATGAAGCCCAGGCCGGCGATGCCCGCGATCGAATAGACCATCGGCCGGTAGCCAAACAGCGGCTTGCGGGCGAAACAGGTGAGGATATCGCTCACCATGCCCATCGCCGGCAGGATCATGATGTAGACAGCCGGATGGCTGTAGAACCAGAACAGGTGCTGCCACAGCAGCGGCTGCCCGCCGCCGGGGCCGGCCACCGCGTTGTTGACGATGTTGCCCTCGGGCGAGAAGAAGCCCGTGGAGAGCACCCGGTCGGCCAACTGCATGAAACCAGCCGCCGTCAGCACCGGAAGGGCGAAGGCCTGCAGCACGGCGGTGATGAACATCGCCCAGATCGTCATCGGCAGCCGGAACATCGTCATGCCCGGGGCCCGCATCAGGATGATCGTGGTCATGTAGTTGACACTGCCGAGCATCGAGGAGACACCCACGAAGGTCAGGCCCACCAGCCACAGCGTCTGCCCCCAGCCGCTGCCGGGGGACGAGGCTACGTTGGTGGACAGCGGTGGATAGCTCGTCCAGCCTCCTGAGGCGGCACCACCTTCCACGAAGAAGCTCGCTCCGAAGGCGATGAAGGCGGGCCACATGAACCAGTAGGAGAGCATGTTGAGCGTCGGGAAGGCCATGTCGTCGGCTCCGATCATCAGCGGGATCAGAAAATTGCCGAACGCCCCCGCCAGGATCGGGATGATCACCAGGAAGATCATCACCGTGGCGTGCATCGTGAACAGCATCGTGTAGAACTCGGGGCTCATCTGCCCGCCCTGTTGGGCGAAGAGCTTGCCGACGACCGGCACGTCCGACCACGGCCAGGCCACCTGCCAGCGCACCGCGAGCGCCAGGAGCCCACCGATCAGGAACCAGAGCAGCGTCGAGAACAGGAACTGCAGCCCGATGACCTTGTGGTCCTTGGAGAAAACGTAGGTCGAGAGGAAGGTCACCACCGAGTTTTGCTTGGAGGCCGGGACGCGGCCGTGCTCGGTGCTGACGGGGGCCGTGACGGTACTCATCGCGCACTCTCCGGGAACGGGTTCCAGAACGGGGGGACGAAGGATCTCAGTTGGCGACCAGCTCGCCGGCGGCCTCGGGCTCCGGCTGCGTGGCCTCCTGCTCGGCGTACTTCCGCTCGAGCCAGGCGTCGAACTCGGGCCTGGTCACGAAGGTGACGCGGCCCTTCATCTTGTAGTGGCCCCAGCCGCAGAGCTCCGCGCACACGATGTCGTATTCGCCGGCCTCCGTGCCGCAGAACCAGACGGGGATCTTCATGCCGGGCACCGCATCCTGCTTGATGCGGAGGTTGGGCAGGAAGAAGCTGTGCAGCACGTCCTTGCTCTTGAGCTGGACCAGCACCTCCTCGTCGATCGGCAGATGGAGGTCGTTGACGAGGTGCAGGTCGTCGGGCGTGCCGAGGGCACCGTCGCGGCCCGGATAGCGAAGTCGCCACTCGAACTGCCGCGCCACGACCTCGACCGTGGGCGGCATGTCGGGCCGTCGCATCTTCACGTTAGCCCAGGCATTCATCTGGTAGATCGCAAGAAAGAGGAGCGTGGCCGCGGGAATGATCGTCCAGACCACCTCCAGCGTGTGGCTGCCCTGGATGTAGGTGGCCGGCTCGCCCTCGCGGGTCGCGGCGTCGTACTTCCAGAGGAACCAGAACAGCAGCACCTCGGTGGCGATGAAGACCACACCCGTCAACGCCAGGATGAAGTAGAAGAGCGAGTCGATCTCGTGCCCGTGGCTGGAGACATCCTTGGGCAGCCAGACGTCGATCGAGGGTGCGATCGCGAAGGTGGCCACGCCGAGCACGGGCACGGCCAGGAAGAGGAGGGACCAGAAGATGCCGGCCAGACGCTTCATCGCTCAGTCCTCCTGGGTCGCCGCGAGCCCCACGGCCGGCCCGGGCCGCACCGCCACCGCACGGTCCGCGCCGAGCTCACCATCGAAGTCATAGGGCAGCGAACGGATGTAGTTGACGATGTGCCAGATGTCCTCCGACGCCACGGTTCCCTTGGCCGCCGGCATCGGCGCTCCGTTGATGCCGGCATGGATCCGGTAGTAGAGGTCGAGCGGACGGCGGCCGCCCCGGTAGATGCCGTGCCGAAGGTTCCGCGGCGGGATCGTCCGCGGGCGGAGCGCTTCACTGACGAGCACCTCCTGGAAGCCGGCCGCCCAGCGCCGCTCCGCGGCATCGGCCTCACCGGCGGCGAGCTTCGCGAGCTTATCCCTGATCTTGACGATGTCCTTGTTCCAATCGTCGTAATCGTTGGCCTGCCCGTCGCCGAGGGCCGTGACGCCGTGGCACTTGACGCAGTTGGCCTTGTTGCCGTGAAACAGGGCCCTGCCCTTCTCGATCGACGCCGCGAGATCCTCGTCCGCGGGCATCTCCGGCACCTCGATCACCGCCTCGCTGGCTGCCGTCCACTTCTCCGCGATCGGGGCGACGATCTCGTCGATGAGAAACTCTCGCGTCTCGGCCAACTTGCCCTGGGCGTCGTCGTCGAGCTCGAAGAACGTCCGCATCAACGCCAGTTCGGTCTCGCCGCGGATGCTCAGGTACTTCACGTACTCCGCCAGGGCGTCGACCTCAGCCGGACTGAGCAGTGCGAAGGACGGCATCGAACTGCCAGGGACGCCATTGTGGAGGATCTTCACCAGGTCGGCGTGGGTCGGCTTGTCGGACCGCTCCGTGCTCTTGAACTTGAAGATGCCGGGACGGTAGTCGCGGGGATAGGGGTTGAGGAAGGCGGCCGTCGGCCCGAGCCCGTCGCCCGTGATGCCGTGGCAGTGCACGCAGTGCTCGCGATAGAGGCCGTTCTTCCGCCCCACGATGTCGCTGCGGACCGGACCGGCCGCCAGCCTCAGCTTGGCCGGATCGAGACCCATCTCGGGCTGACAGAAGGGCTCGTCGGGCGACCCGAACAACGCCGCCAGGATGGTGGCCACCTGCCGCTGCTGGTCGATGGAGAGCGCCAGTTCGGCCGCAACCGAATCCTTCTCGGCCGATGGGGCGACGGCCTCCACCATGTTGAGCCGGAAGGCGGCTGGGGGTGTCGGGCCGCAGCCGACCGCGAGCAGCGAGGCGACGGCGGCGAGCACGAGCGGGCGGAGCGGTGTCTTCATGGTGGCGAGGCGGGGCAGCGAGGCGGCGGGAACGGAAACGGCGTTAGCCTCCGAGGGCGGATGCGGGCACCTCCAGGGTGCCCAAGTCCTTCGATTCGTCGGCTTCGATCGTGGTCTGGAAGCGGCCCTTCGCGGACCACTTGAGCTCGGGACGGTCAAGCTTCAGGCCGCTCGCCGCGCGGGCGTGCCAGACCTGGAACTCGAGCGGTTCACCGGCCGGTAGGTCGGCGATCTCGAACGAGCCGTCGGTCGCTGACACGGCGGCATAGCCGTCCTTGCGGAACACGGCGTAGGCCTTCATCCAGGGATGGATGTTGCAGGTCACCGAGATGGGCATGCCCGTCTCGCCGGTGGGCAGGTAGACGGTGCCTTCACCTGCCGGGATCAACTGGTTGAAGCTCGATCCCGAGATGTTCGTGTTGTGGCCGATGGGGTCGCTGTTGCGGACGTCGACCGGTTGGCCGACACGGGCCGCGAATACCGGGGAGAGAAACTCGCAGCTCTTCTGGTCGAACCGCAACGGCTCGGCCGGGACGGGGTTCTTCACCCGCGTCGACTTGCGGACGAACACCACCACGTCGGCCAGGCCCTTCGACGAGGCGTCGACCCGCAGCGACTGGTCGAAGAGCTTCATGCCCGCCTTGCCGCAGACCTCCATGTCCTTGTCGACCACCAGGACCTGCCGCTCCCCCGGCGTGCCGCCGAACACAAACCGTCCCTTGAGCGAGCCCCAGCCGCTGCCGGTCGAGGCGGCCTCCTGGGCACCGCCGGCCGCCTCGGAGGCGGCACCAACAACCTCCCGGAGCTTGGCCGCGGCCACCAGGTCGGGCGCCGGCCCGATCACCCGGCCCGAGCCACAGCCCACGCAGGTCGCCATCGCGACCACCACCGCCCACAACCCGTTCCGGAAACAGACGTCCGCCATCTCGCAGTGCTCCGCAACGCTCACTTGAACAGCCCGGCATCCAACACGACCTCGCCCAGGTCGTTGTCTCCCGCCTTGATCTTCCGCTTCATGCGGCCCTTCTTGACGGTTTCCTTCTTGCCTCCGATCGACATCTCGCCGAGGTAGCCGGCCTTCTCGTGCCAGAACTGCAGTTCCAGCTCCCCGGCCGGCAGGTCGGCGATCTCGAACGAGCCGTCGGCCTTGGAGACGGCCGCATAGGGGTTATCGCGGACGACGAGCCAGCCCTTCATCCAGGGGTGGATGTTGCACGTGACCTGCGCCGGCACCGCCTCCTCGGCGGTGAACTTGGCGGTCACCTTGCCACCGGCGGGGATCAGAATGTTCGACGGTGCGTTCTTCACCGTGGCGATGTTGCTGTTGTGCCCGACCGTGTCGGAGTTCTTGATCTCCAACTCCTGACCGGTCTGCACGAACAGCACGTGGGGCTCAAACCTGCAGTTGGCGTTGTCGAGCACGGGCTTCGCCGTCTTGGTTGCCGCCTCCAGCTCCGGCTTGACCTTGACCTTCTTGTCCCGCACGAAGACGACGACGTTGGCGACTGCCTTGTCGCCGCCCACCACGACCTCCTCGCTGAGGAGTTTATGCTTGCCGCAGATCTCGACGTCTTTGTCGACCGTGAGGGCGGCCGCGGCGGCCAGATCGCCGCCGAGCACGAACCGCCCCTTGAGGGTGCCCCACTCGTCGCCGTGGGCGGACGCAGCGGCCATCAGACCGAGGACGAGGCTGCCTGAACGAAAGACGAGGCGACTCATGGCGAAACTCCCGACGGGATGGAACGATGGGCCGGCGGCTGCGGCGAACGGGTGGGCGAGGCCAGGAAACCCAACCATTCTAGGCCAGGGAGACGGGGCGACGACCGACGCTCGGCGGAGTCGGTCGAGGCGGGCTGCGGGGCCGTGGCCGCGTTGTCAGGATCGGCCGGCGCGACCCGAGCCGAGGGGGGCGTCGGCCGGTCGGGCTTCAGAAAGGCCTCGAGCGACAAGTTGCGTTTGGCGAAAAGGTCGAAGTGCATGAGCAGGTCTGTGAGGGCGTCGACCTGCTGCTCGCTCGTGCCGGCGTAGAGGTCCTGGCTGACCGGCTTGTCGAACGGGATGTTCACGGGCATGCCGGTGTAGGGCAGGAACCGCTTGGGATTGGCGATCCAATCGTGCACGTAGACGGGACGCAGCCGCTCGTGCACCCGCGACAACTGCGGCGCCAGCGCCTTGGCGCTGCCCGGGGGCGTATAGTCGCCCACCAGGTGGCATTTCACGCAGTAGTTGTTGTTGGTCACGATCCGCAGCGCGCCTTCGAGATGGCCGGCCCGGGCGAGCTCCTTCTCGGC
>VGYP01000189.1 GCA_016872955.1 Planctomycetota bacterium | reverse complement strand
GCTCCACCACCCGCGACCGCAACCGCTTGTCGACGTCGACGCGGATCGCGTCGGCGGCGGCCGGCCCCATGTCGGTCTTCACGAGGGCCGAGTGCAGGTCGCGCAGGAAATCGTCGTCGACCAGCCGACCATCGCGCTTCAAGAGGTCGCGGACGTCGGTCGAGAGCACCTTCGCGGTCTTCGCGAGCCCCGCCCGAAGACGGTCGAGCAACCCCATCGCTCAGGCCTCCTTCCCGACCGCGTCGGCCACCAGGCGACCGACGATGCCCGCCACGAACCGCGGGGATGACTCGCCGCCGTAGCGGCGGGCCAGTTCGATCGCCTCGTCGGCCACGACAGCCGGTGGCGTGGTTGTTTGCGACAGCTCGAAGGCCGCGATCCGCAGCACGGCCCGGTCGGTGGCCGCCATGCGCGACAGCCGCCAGTTCTGCGAGCGGGCGTCGATCAGCGTGTCGAGCTCCTCGCGTCGGGCCAGGACGCCCGCGACCAGCCCGTCCGCGAACTCGACCAGCGGCCGCGACCGCAGCCGGCCGCGATGGAAGCGGCTGATGGCGTCGAGCCGGTCGGCATCGGGCCGGCGCTCACCGGCGAGGTCGAGCTGGAAGAGCGACTGGAGGGCGACCTCGCGGGCGCGGCTGCGACGACTCATGCCGGCGAACTCCCCCGGTCGGCCGCGATCGCGGCCACCAGGCCGATCATCTCCACGGCCGCGGCGGCCGCCTCGGCCCCCTTGTTGCCGGAGAAGCCGTCGGCCGCTGATCCGCCGGCCCGCGCGAACGCCTGGGCCAGCGTGTCGCAGGTGAGCACGCCGAACAGCACCGGCAGGCCGCGGGCCCGACCGGTCGCCTCGATGCCAGCCGCCGCGGCCTCGGCAATGAACCGGTCGTGGCTGGTCTCACCCTTGACGATCGCACCCAGGCAGAGCACGGCGGCGTACCGGCCGCCGGCCGCCAGGCGGTCGGCCGCCAGGGGCAGTTCGAACGAGCCGGGCACCCAGGCCACGTCGACCGCCGCGAGGGGCAGGCCCGCCTGCGCCAGTCGCCAGATCGCGCCCTCGAGCATCCGGCCGGTGATCGAGTCGTTCCAGCGGGAGACCACCACGGCCACCCGCGTGCCGGATGGCAGCGGCCGGGACAAGCCCTTCAGGATGCGGTAGCCGGTTGCCTCGCTCATGGACGGTGCCACCCCGCCCTACGACTTGAGGCTGGCGAGGAACTCGGCGTTCGACCCGGTCTTCGAGAGCCGGTTGACGAGCAGTTCCATCGCGTCGGTGGGGTTCATCTCGGACAGCACCCGTCGCAGCACGCAGATGCGGCGATACTCGTCCGGCTCCATTAGCATCTCCTCGCGGCGGGTGCCCGAGCGGTTGATGTCGATGGCCGGCCAGATCCGCTTGTCGACCAGGCGCCTGTCGAGCACCACCTCGAGGTTACCGGTACCCTTAAACTCCTCGAAGATCACGTCGTCCATCCGGCTGCCGGTGTCCACCAACGCCGTGGCGATGATCGTCAGCGAGCCCCCCTGCTCCACCTTGCGGGCACTGCCGAAGAACCGCTTGGGCCGCTGCAGGGCGTTGGAATCGACGCCGCCGGAGAGGATCTTGCCGGAGTTGGGAATCTCGGAGTTCCAGGCCCTCGCCAGGCGGGTGATCGAATCGAGAAAGATCACCACGTCGCGGCCGTACTCGACGAGCCGCTTGGCCTTCTCGAGCACCATGTCGGCCACCTGCACGTGGCGGCTGGAGTTCTCGTCGAAGGTCGAGCTGATCACCTCGCAGGCGGGCCCCTTGACCTGCCGCTCCATGTCGGTGACTTCCTCGGGCCGCTCATCGATGAGCAGCATGAAGACGTAGGCCTCGGGATAGTTGGCGAGCACCGCCTTGGCCATCTTCTGTAGCAGGATCGTCTTGCCGGCCCGGGGAGGACTGACGATCAGCCCGCGTTGCCCGAAGCCGATCGGCACGACGAGGTCGATCACCCGCATCGAGATCTCGTCGACCGTCGTCTCCATCTGGATCCGCTCGTCGGGATGGAGCGGGGTGAGTTCGTCGAAGAACGCCCGCGTCGAGAGCTTGGCCGGATCCTCGCCGTTGATGGCCTCGACGCGAAGCAGCGCGAAATACCGTTCGCTCTCCTTCGGCGGGCGAATCTGCCCGGCTACGCTCATGCCATTGCGGAGTCCGAACCGGCGAATCTGGCTGGGGGAGACGTAGATGTCGTCGGGGCAGGAGAGATAGTGGAAGTCCGGGCTGCGCAGGAAGCCGAAGCCGTCGGGCAGGATCTCGAGGGTTCCCTCCCCGAACATCAGCCCGTTGAGCTTGATCCGCTCCTTCAGGATGCGGAACACAAGGTCCTGCTTGCGGGCCCCGTCGAGGTCGCCGATCTGCTCCCGACGGGCGAGGTCCACGAGCTCCTGCATCGACAACTGCTGGAGCGACGAGATGTAGGTGTCGCCCTTCTTGAGGGCCTCGTAGTGGCTGGTGACGTCGAGGCCGTCCCGCACCTCTTCGGCGATCTCCTCGGCGATGCTCATCGGCTCGCGGTCGACGGCGGGCTGATCGGCGGTGGGTTCGGTCATGGGTCACCTCGCGGGTCCGCACGTCAGGGACCGCGCGGGAACGGATGCGGGAACGAAACGAAAAATCGGGCAGGGCCGCAGACCCTCCCTGCGGCGGGCGGCGAGCGCCCGGCAGTGCGGGAAGACGGCCGATTCAGGAACCCCGGGCGGGAACCGGCGATGCCCCGGAAGACCGATCTGCCAAGATTCTCAGGGCAGATCTGCCGCGGTCCGCAATCGACCGATTTCGGCACGAGTATACGCCTCGTCGCCCGACGCATCCACGATGGAAGTTTTTTCAGGCGGCGGCGGGCGATAGCCGTTCTCCCAGGCCCGCTCCCGGGCGGCCCGTTCCGCCGCGGGCCAGCCCCGCGCGTCGAGTCGCCGCCGCCGTTCCTCCTCGTCGCACGACACCACGACGAGCCGATCGCAGAGCCCGTCCCAGCCCGCCTGCATCAAGAGCGGCACGTCGAGCACGGCGACCCGCGTCCCTGCGGCCGCCAGCGCCGTCAGCCGGGCCTCGAGGCGACGTCGCACCCGCGGGTGGACGATCGCCTCCAGATCCCGCAGGGCCGCGTCGTGGGCCGGCGTGGGACCGAACACCACGCCGGCGAGCGCCGCCCGCCGCACGCGGCCCGCCTCGTCGAGCACGCCGACGCCGAAACGGCCCACGACCTCCGCCACCGCCTCGGGCGTGGCGAGCACCTCGTGGGCGATGCGATCGGCGTCGAGGACCACCGCTCATGCCCACCAGCCCGATCACGATCATCAGCCGCACTCCGCCCACGTGGCTCCCGAACTCACCGACACCTCCAGGGGCACCTCGAGGGCCATGGCACCCCGCATCTCGCCGGCCACGAGTGACTCCACAATGGCCACCTCCTCGGGCGGGCCTTCGAGCACGAGTTCGTCGTGGATCTGCAGCACGATCGCGGCCCGCAGGTGATCCGCCCGCAGCCGCGAGGCGACCCGCAGCATCGCCAGTTTGATGAGGTCGGCGGCGGAGCCCTGCACCACCGTGTTCACGGCCGTCCGCTCCGGCAGCGTGAGCGCCGGCACACCCGCCGCGTTGCGCCGGCCCTCCCGGTCACGAACGCCGTGGATCGCCCGCCGGCGGCCGAGGATCGTGGTCACGTGGCCGTCGCGGCGGCAGCGGTCGAGGACGTCGTCCATGAAGGTCGCCGCGCCGGAGAAGGCCGCGAGGTACGCCGCGATGAAGGCCGTCGCCTCCCCCTGCGGAATGCCCAGGCTCTTGGCCAGCCCGAAGCCGCTCTGGCCGTAAAGGATGCCGAAGTTGACCGCCTTGGCCGTCCGCCGCATCGCGGGCGTGACCTCGGCGGCAGTGATGCCGTGCACCGCGGCCGCCGTGCGGACGTGGATGTCCTCGCCCGACGCGAAGGCCGCCTTCATGGCCGCGTCGCCCGAGAGGTGCGCGAGCACCCGTAGTTCGATCTGCGAGTAGTCGGCCGACACGAACCGCCAGCCCGGCTCGCCCGGCACGAAGGCGGCCCGAATCTGCTGCCCCTCCGCCGTGCGGATGGGAATGTTCTGGAGATTAGGGTCACTGGAACTCAGCCGGCCGGTGGCGGTGACCGTCTGGTTGAAGGTGGTGTGGATCCGGCCGGTTCGCGGATCGACGAGTGCCGGCAGGGCGTCGACGTAGGTGCTCTTGAGCTTGGCGTATTTCCGATGCTCGAGCAGTTTGGCGGGCAGCGGGTGGAGCGGGGCCAACTCCTCCAGCACGTCGGCATCGGTGCTCGGGCCCGTCTTCGTCCGCTTGACCACCGGCAGGCCGAGTTCGTCGAACAACACCTGCCGCACCTGCAGCGGCGAGGCCAGCGAGAAGGCGTGACCGGCCAGCCCGTGGACCTCCACCTCGAGGGCCGCCAGCCGGTCGGCATAGTCGATCGACAATGCGGCCAAGATCGTCGGGTCGACCCGAATGCCGCGAGACTCCATCGCCGCCAGGACGTCGGCCAGCGGAATCTCGACGTCGCGGAACAGTCGCACGAGCCCAGCCGCCTCGAGCTTCGGGCCGAGTGCGGCGACGAGGGCCCGAACCGCGGCGCAGTGCGCGGCCGCCGAGGCCGGATCGGTCGGTCGTTCGACGGCGGCCGCCTGCGCCGCGTCCGCGGGCATGGCCGTCGTCACGCCCTGCCGCCGGCAGGTCTCGGCGAGGCCGAGATTCCGCTCTCCGGCCTCGAGCAGGTAGGCGGCCAGCAGCGTGTCGAACACCATGCCGGCGCTGAAAACGCCTGCCGCCCGCAGGGCCAGGTCGTGTCGCTTGAGGTCGTGCCCCTGCTTCGCCACGCCACCGTCGGCGAGCAGCGATCGCAGCGGCTCGCAGCCCGTCACCAGGGAGGCGTCGAACCAGGCGACCAGCCGGTCGGCCGCGATCGCCACGGCCACGGGCGGCGTCGTCGGCCCCGCGTTCGCCGGCAACGCCGCGCTGATCACCAGCGGGGCCAGCGGCCGGAGCCTGGCGATCACCGCCGTGGCCGCCGTGTCGTCGGCCGGCACCACCAACTTTGCGGCCGCCGCCGGCGCCGGCGCGACCAGGTCGGCGTCGTCACTCATGTCGAAGAGCGTGGCGGCAGCGGGCCGTGGCCGGACCGCGGGCGGCGGTATGCCCTTGGCCGGCGCGCGCCCCTGCACCTGGGCGAGCAGGCTGCGGAAGCCCATCTCCCGCAGAAACTCCTCCAGCGCCGCCGCGTCCGGCCGATGCAGGCGCCCCTGGTCCCAGGGGATGTCGATCGGCACGTCGGTCTCGAGCCTCACCAGTGACACCCCGGCGCGGGCCGTGGCCGCATGCGTTACCAGGTTCTCCCGTCGCTTGGCCCCGGCAATCTGGCCCACGTTGGCCAACACGCCCTCGAGCGATCCGTACGTCCGCAGCAGGTCGCCGGCACTCTTGGGGCCCACACCCGGCACGCCGGGGACGTTGTCGACGCTGTCGCCGACCAGGGCCAGAAAATCTACGACCTGGTCGGGCCGGATGCCCCACTCGGCCTCCAGTTCCGCCGCACCGAACGGCGCGTTGGTGCGGAGGTTGAACAGGCGGACCCAGTCGCCGAGAAGCTGCCGCGCGTCCTTGTCGCTCGTCGCGATCATGCACTCGCCGCCGGCGGCGACGGTGCGGGTGGCCAGCGTCGCCAGCACGTCGTCGGCCTCGTAGCCGGCTCGCTCCAGGCAGGGGACGCCCATCACGTCGAGCAGCCGGCGAACCAACGGTATCTGCGGCACGAGATCGACCGGCATCTCAGCGCGATTGGCCTTGTA
>VGYP01000188.1 GCA_016872955.1 Planctomycetota bacterium | reverse complement strand
CGCTTCGATGCCTACCACGTCCGACGACCCGCGATGATCCGGGAGTGGGAGCGCGATCCCCCCAACCCCGTCCTCAGCCCCACGGTCGGCGACGAGGAGCACGATGGCCAACCGGTGCCCGACAAGCTGCCCGCCGACGACCGCCGACAGTTCGAGCTCTGGTGCGACGTGCGAAAGCGGATCGGCCTGCCTCCGCCACCGGTGCGGCTTTCAGCCGACCATCAGCTGGGACGCGGTCCGCTGCTCGTGGCGGGCCTGGAGTCGCTATCGCTCTATCAGATCGCGTGCCTGTCGCGGCTGGCCGAGGTCTGCGACGTGGAGGTGCTCCTGGTCCATCCATCACCTGGCCTCGAGCACCGCTGGGCAGCCTCGTTGCCTGCGCCGACGCCGGACTGCGCCCGCCGCCGCGAGGAGCCGGCGCTGGCCGACGACGTCGACCCGCTGGTCTCGACCTGGCTGGCTGGTGCCCACAACCTGCAGGTCTTGCTCGCCTCGCAGGGTCTGCCGGTGATCGCGGGCCCGGGTCCAGCCCCCGCCGCCGCACCGACGCTCCTGGGACGAATGCAGGCCACGGTGGCCGCGGGAGGCCGCGCCCAGGAGTCGCCCCACGATCCCGCCCGTGACAACTCGCTGGCGATTCACCGCTGCCACACCCTCTCACGGCAGGCCGAGGTGGTCCACGAGGCGATCCTGCACGCCTTCCACGACCTGCCCGGGCTCGCCCCCCACGAGGTCGCGATCGTGAGCCCCTGCATCGAGAGGGTCGCGCCCCATCTCGTGGCGGCCTTCCAGCGGGAGGTGCCCGGTGGCGGGGACGGCCCGCCGCTCCGGCTGCCGCTGGTCGTCGCCGATCGCGCCCTCCGGGAGGTGAGCCCAGCCGCCGAACTGCTCGCGCTGCTCTTGGGGCTGCCGGAATCGCGGTGCGGCGTCGACGACGTGCTGGCCGTGGCGGGGCACGCACTCGTGCTCGCCCACCATGCCGCCGAGGCCGAGACCGCGGCCGCATGGGCCGATCTGGTCGAGCGGGCGGGGGTCCGTTGGGGACTCGACGCGGCACACCGCGGCCGCCGCGGCCTGCCCGACGTCAGCGACGTGCACAGCTGGCAGCTCGGCCTGGAACGAATGCTTCTGGCGGCCGCCCTGCCCGATGCCGCAACGCGGCCGGAGCTCGGCGGGGTCGTGCCCGCGGCCGACGTCGAGACCGCCGACATCCCGGCGATCGCGACGCTCGTGCGGATTCTGGCCGTCATCCAGCGGCTCGAACGGCTGGCGGCCGAACCGCTCCCCGTGGCCACCTGGTGCGACGCGATCGAGAACTCGCTCGCCGACCTCTGCGGCCGGGAGAGCGGCGATCTCGTCGAGCCACTGGCCTGCCTGCGACGCCTGCGGGTGGCCGCGGCGGGCATGCCCGCCGCGTCGCGGCCGGTGCCCTTCGGCGACGTCCGGCAGTTGCTCGTCGGCTGGCTCGACGAGCAGGCGGGACGGCAGCCGCTCCGCACCGGCGCCATCACCGCCTCGTCGCTGGCATCGCTGCGCGGCGTGCCCTTCCGGGTGATCTGCGTGATCGGCTACGACGACGGTGCCGTCGGCGTCGCGGAGGCGGAGGGAGACGACCTGGTCGCCCGTCAGCAGCTGGTGGGTGACGTCGATCCGCGGATCGACGTGCGGCGAACGCTGCTCGACTGCCTGCTGGCGGCGACGGACCGGCTCGTGATCACCTGCACCGGGCAGAACATCAAGACCAACGAGGCCGTGCCGCTGGTCACGCCGCTGGCCGAACTCGTCGACTTCGCCGTGCGTCACGGCGTCTCCGGGAACGAGCATGGCCGACCCAGCGGCATCGAGATCTGCCACCCTCGCCACCATCTCGGCAGCCGGAACTTCCTGGCCGACGCGGTACAGCCGGGCGTGATCTGGAGCCACGACCGGGCGGCCCTGGCCGTCTCGGCCACGCTCGGCGCGGTGGCCGTTCCCCCCCCCGCGTCGCCGGCACGGTCCGTCCCGGCCCGGCCGGTGATCGAGCTCGGCCTCGTCGAGAAGCTGGCCCACGACCCGCTCCGGCTGTATCTCGAGGAGACGCTCGGCATCGACACCTGGCGGGCCGACGAGGCAGCCATCCCGGCGACGTTTCCGCTGGCGCTGCCGGGCCGTGACGTGCGCCGCGCGGTTGGCGACCTGGTGGCGGTGCTCGCGGCCGAACCGGCGGGCGAGGAGGCCTGGCTCGAGGCGCTGCGCCGCAGCGGCCGCCTGCCGATCGGCCCGCACGGCACCGCCCAGCTCCGCGAGATCCGCGATCTCGCCCACGGCTTCGTGACGCTGGCGGCCTCGAAGCGGGTGCCGCTGACCGGCCTGGTGTCGACCGACTTGCGGACCGATGTCGGCGGCGCGAGGGTGACCGGCCATTTCGACCACCTCGACCACCAGGCCCGGCACCTGGTCGTGCTGACGACGGGCAGCGTGGACCGCGAGTCGTACGGCCGACCGCTGCACGTGGCGGCGGTCCGGCTGGTGGCGGCACGGGCCGCCGGGCTCGACGTGGCGGGCGTGTCGATCCTCAGTCGCAACAAGGCGTGGTCGCCCGGTGCAGTCACGGCCGCCGGCAAGCCGATCAATCCCTGCCAGCTCCGCACGGTGGTGCTCGACGACCGGGTCGACCCCGGCCGCCGACTCGCCGACCTCGTCGGCCTGGTGGACGAGGCGCTGATCGCGCCCCGGGGCCTGTTCGGGCTGGGCGAGGCCGCGGCGGCCGACCGCCGCACAAGGTTCGGCGAGTTCGTGCAGCCGCGATCCTTCGCCCGCGACTACGCGTGGTCCTGCGAGGCGATGGTCTACGGACCGCACCCCGCCTTCGAGCAGGTGTTCGCGGCCGGCTCCCCGGCGGCCGACTTCCTCGATCGCTACGCCTCCCTGCTCACACTCGCCGGCAAGCCGGGCTCGACGGAGTATCGCCTGTCGTGAAGACCAACGGCCCCTTCGACCTCACCGAGTATCCCTTGCCTCCCGGCACGATCGTGGAAGCGAGCGCCGGCACCGGCAAGACCTACTCCGTCGCGGCCCACGTCACGCTGGCGATCGCCACCGACGACCGCCTGCGGATCGGCCAGGTGCTCGTCACCACCTACACGCGGAACGCGGCCGCCGAACTCCGCGACCGGATCCGCGGCCGGATCGTGGCGGCGGCCCGCCTGCTGCGGGCGACCGAGCCCGAGGCCCGCGACGCGCTCGACGAGAAACTGCTCGCGGTCGATCCGGACGAGCGGCGCGGGCGGGCTGGCCGGCTCGAGCGGGCAGTGGCGGAGTTCGACACCGCCACGATCGGCACGATCCACTCGATCTGCGGTCGCGTCCTCCGCATGGCGGGCCTCGAGCCGACCGCGGCTGGCGACGAGGACCTGGTCGAGCGGACCGTCTCCGAGGCGGTCAACGACGCCGTCGTCGCCGAGGCGGCCGTCGGCCGGGCCTGGGACGAACGGTCGCTGGTGGAACTCGTCACGGCGGCGCTCCGCGATCCCTTCATCGTGCCGTGGTTCGATCCCGACGGGCGGTCGGAGCCGGAGCGGCAGACGCTCGCCCGCGCGGCGGCGCTCGTGGCGGCCTGCGTGGAACGTGTGCGGACGGCGATGCGGGCCACACCCAGTTTCGACGACCTGCTGCGGCTGGCCTGGGAAGAGGTACGGCGGCCCGATCGGGCCGGACTGGTGGCCGAAGTCCGCCGCCGGTTCCGTCTGGCGATCGTGGACGAGGCGCAAGACACGAGCCGGCTGCAGTGGGAGTTCTTCCATGCCATCTTTCCGCCGCTGCCGCCGGGGTCCGAGGACGACGGCCGGCGGCTGATCGCGGTCGGCGATCCCAAGCAGGCGATCTATGGATTTCGCGGCGCCGACGTGACCGCCTACCTGCGGTTCACCGCGGGCGACGGGCGCGGCCCGCGGCCCCGCCGCACGCTGGAGGTCAACTTCCGGTCCGATGCGCCGCTGTTGGAGGCCCTCAACGAGTCGCTCGCCGGCGCGTCGTTCGGCCCCGGCATCGACTATCAGGCGGTCCGAGCCGCGCCCGACCGCGGGGCGTCGCGACTGGCGAACCTGCCGCCGGTCGAGTTCATCGGTCTCGGCGACATGCGACTCCAGGACGTGGCCGTTCGGAAGGTCTGGGAACTGCTCGACCGGGGCCGGCTCGACGGCCCGGCCGACGACCGTCAGCGGCCGATCCGGCCCCGCGACATCTGTATGCTCGTCAGGGCCAATGCGACCGGCAAGGCGATCGAGGCCGACCTTGCCCGCCTCGGTATCCCGGCGGTGAGCACGGGCACGGCGAGCGTGATGCAGGGACGGATGGCCGATGACCTGCGGGTGTTGCTCGAGGCGATGGGGCGGCCGGGCAGTGGCGGCCGCGTCCGTCGTGCGGCCGCGACCGTCCTGTTCGGACATCCGCTCACGGAGGTGGGGCGACTCGACGAGGATCTGGAGCGGGCCGTGCAGGAACGGATCGCCGCCCTGCACGGCGTGCTGCAGGCCCGCGGCAGCGCCGCGCTCGGGGCGGCGATCATGGACGACGTGGACCTGGCCGGACGCCTGGCGGCCGGCCCCGACGGCGAGCGGCACGTCGTCGATCTCTCGCACCTGGTCGAACTCCTCCACAACGCGACCCGCGGCCGCGCCTGCCATGCCCGCGTGCTGCTCGAGCACCTCGCGGAGCTGGCCACCCGCGACGAGAAGTCGGACCTCGTCAGCCGGCGTGTGGAGAGCGACGAGGATGCCGTGCGAATCATGTCGGTGCACGTCGCCAAGGGTCTCGAGTTTCCTTGCGTAGTCGTGGTGGACCACTGGAAGGGATGGACGAAGTGCCGCGGGCCGGCGGTCTTCTACGCCGGAACGGAGCGCCGGCTCGACGTCGCCCACGCCGTCGACGGCGCGCCGTCCAGCACCGCGGCGCGGGCTGTCATCGAAGCCGATAACGACGAGCTTCGCCGCCTGCTCTACGTCGCACTCACCCGACCACGGCACCACCTCTGCGTGATCCGCAGGACCGACGGGGATGATGCCGTGATGCAGTCCGTCGTCAGCCGGCCCCCACCGGCCCGGGCCGCGGCGGATCTTCCCCGGCCCGCGGGGCGGTGGCAGCCGGGACCCGACGCCAGGACCGGGATGAAGCCCGCCGTGGCCCCGCCGCCGGCGTCGGTGGAGCAGACCTACCGTCGCACTTCGTTCAGCGGCATCACCGCCACCGCGACCCGCCGCGCCGGCGGCCACCACGCCCCGCCTGGCCGCGGGCACGACGAGGGGCCCGTCGCGGACGGCGAACGTGGCGACCCGCCGGCGTCGGCCGGGCCGCCGGGCCTCGAACGATTCCCGATGCCCGATCTGCCGGCCGGCATGGCTTTCGGCTCGGCCGTGCACGAAATCTTCGAGCGACTCGCCGGCGACCCGGCCGCCGACGCCACAAGCCGGGTGGCGGCGGCGGGTCGCGTGGTCGACGAGGTCGCCACCTCGCACATCCTGCGTCGGCACCGGGAGCCCCTGGTGGCGATGGTCGTGGCGACGCTCGAAACACCCTTCGGGGGGCCAGCCGGTTTTCCCTTCCGCGACCGCCGCTTCGCCGACTTCGGCCCCGCCGACCGGCTGGCGGAACTGGAGTTCGAGATGGGCCTGGCGGGGCTGGCGGCGGGCGTCAGGGCGAGCGACATGGGTTGCGTGCTCGCGGACTACCTGCCGGCAGGCGACGTGCTCGGCGACTATGCGCGGCTGCTTGCTGGCCCCACCTTCGAGATTCCGCTGGCGGGCCTGATCAACGGCTCGATCGACGCGGTGCTCCGGCTGCCAGGCCGGCCGATCGACGACCCCTCGATCGTGATCGCTGATT
>VGYP01000187.1 GCA_016872955.1 Planctomycetota bacterium | reverse complement strand
CCCGCCGCGGACTGGTCGTGCTGATCTCGGATTTCCTCGATGACCGCGACGGCATCCTGCGGGGCCTACGACTGCTCGAGCGGCGGGGCCACGACCTGGCGGTGCTGCACGTGATGGACGACGACGAGCTGGACTTTCCGTTCGAGGGACCAACCCGGTTCGAGGGCCTGGAGCTGCCCCAGCACCTGGCCTGCAATCCCCGCGGCCTGCGGGCGGGCTATCTCGAGGCCCTGACGGCTTTCCTGGGCGACGTCCGACGGCGGGCGGCCGCCGTCGGGGCCGACTTCGAGCTGGCCCGCACCGGCGAACCGGCCGAAGTGCCGCTCGTCCGGTTCCTTGCCCGCCGCACCCGACTGGCCGTGTAGCGCCCGGAGCACCCATGCCCGCCTTCGATTTTCCGCCGCTCGCGTGGTGGGGACTGCCGCTGGTCGCGGTGCCGCTGGTGATCCACCTGATCAACCTGCTGCGGTACCGGCGGGTGCGGTTCGCGGCGATGGAGTTTCTGCTCGCCAGCCAGCGGAAGTACCGCACGCGGGTGCTGCTGCGGCAGATGCTGCTGCTCGCGCTGCGGACCCTGGCCATCGCGGGTGTGGTGCTGGCGCTTGCCCAGCCTCGCTGGCGTTCCGCCGCGGCCGGGCTGTTCGGCCGAGGCGGCCTGCAGATCGTCCTGCTCGACGACAGCCTCTCGATGGGCGAGCGCGACGGGCATGCGACCGCGAAGACCGCCTTTGAACGGGCCAAAGGCGTGGCCGGCCGGATCGCCGCCACCGCGACCGGGCGGGGTGACACCCTGGTCGTGGCCTCCTTCTCGGGCCTCACCGCCGCCGAGCCCGCGCCGCTCCTGCCGGCCCAACCCGCATCGGCCGACACCGTCCAGCGCGGCCGCGACGCGCTCGCACGAGTCGCGACGTCGTGGCTGGCGTGCGGCCCGCGGGAACCTCTCGACCGCGTGCCCACCCTGGCCGCCGACCTGCCGGTCGCCGGCTCCACGCTCTGGCTGGTGAGTGACTTCCGGCACCACGACTGGCACGACGCAGAGTCGGCGGCCGCGGTGCGGCGGCTCTCAGAGATGGGCGTCACGATCCGGCTGGTCGACTGCGGTCCCGACGCCACCGCCAGCACGGCCAGCGACGCGACCACCACCTCCAACCTGACCCTCGTCAGCATGGAAGCCGTGGGCGGCGTGCCGGCCACGGGCGTCCTCGTCCCCGTGGAGCTGGAAATCCGCAACGACGGTCCGGCCCTCGTCCGCGACGTGCAGGTCGAACTCCGCGAGGATGGAGCGTCGCGGGCCGGTCTGCAGATCGCCGAGATTCCCGCCGGCGTTAGTGCCACCCGACGGTTCGAGGTGCGGTTCCTGCAACCTGGCGCGCACGTCGTCGAGGCACGGCTCCCGCCCGACCGCCTGCCGGCCGACGACGGTCGGCTGTGCGTCGTCGACGTGGTCGATCACGTCGACGTGCTGCTGGTCGCCGACGATGGTGCCGACCCCCGCTCCGGCGACGCCTTCTACGTAGCCACCGCTCTGGCGCCCGGCACTGCCGCAGGCACCGGCGTGCGGCCGCGTCTGGAACGCCCCGCCGCACTCGCTGCACTTGACCTCGCCGCCTATGACTGCATCTGGGTACTCGACGTCGAACGCCTCGACCCCGCCGCCGTCGACGCGATCGAACGGCACGCCAGGGCAGGGGGGGGCGTCGTCTTCTTCTGCGGGCCGCGGACGCGGGCCGACGTCGTCAATCGCACGCTCCACCGCGAGGGCCAAGGGCTCTTTCCGGTGCCCCTGGCCGGTGCCGTGGAGGTGCTGCCGGGCCCCGGACCGGGCCGCGTCCCCGATATCGTCGCCGAGCAGCACCCCGTGGTGACGGGACTCTCGGGAGGCCGTAATCCGCTGCTCGATGCGGTACGGGTGGACCGCGTGATGGCGGTGGCCCGCGGCTTCGATGAGGCTGCCGCGACGGGCCTGCAGCGGCTGATCTCGCTGCGCGACGGCGGGGCCCTGATGGTCGAGAAACCCTTCGGCAAGGGGCTCGTCGCCGCCGTGCTGACCACGGCGGCGCCGACCTGGAACAACTGGGCCCGAGGCGATCCGAGCTGGGTGGTGGTGATGCTCGAACTGCAGAGCCACCTGGCGAGGCAGCGGCGGCGGGCCGAGAGCCTGCTGGTGGGCGACGACGTCCGCATCGACCTCGCCGCCGGCAGCGACGAGAACATGGTCGATTTTCTCGTGCCCCCCGACGCCGCGCTGGTGCGACAGGTCGCCGCGCCGACCGACGATGGCGGGTTCCAGGTCCGGCTGCCGACGCGACTGCCGGGCGCCTACGCCGCCCGCTGGCGGCGGCGCGACGGGACCGAGCGGGAGCAGGTGGCCGCGGTGAACGTGGACGCGATCGAGGGGCGGCTCGAGCGGGCGGGCCGCGAACGACTCGCGCGACACCTCGCCGGCGTGCCCTTCCGCATGGACGCCGCGGACGAACTCGATCCCGCCGGCGGGACGCTGGCCGGGTTGCCGCTGGCCCGGCCCCTCCTGGTCGGGCTGCTCGTCGTGCTGCTTCTCGAACAGTGCGTTGCCCTCGCCGCCGGTTACCACGTCGCGCCGTCCCGCCGGTGCTGAACGCCCTCTGGTGCCTCCCATGCCGCTTCCCGACGCCTGTCTCCTCGCCGCGGTCGACCACCGGTTGACCAGCCGGCTGCTCGACGGCTTCGACGCATGGTGGCAGCCGCCGGCCACGATCCTGGCGGTGGCCGCGGTCGGGTTGCTGGTTCTCGGCACCTACCGTCGCGACGCCGCCGAGCTGTCGCGTGGCCTGCGGACGCTGCTGGCGGCGCTCCGACTGACGGCCATCGCGGCCGTGCTGCTGGCCTGCCTCGACATCGAGCGGATCGCGGAGCACGAGGTGACGATGCCGTCGCGCGTGGCCGTGCTCATCGATGCCAGCGCGAGCATGGCGTTGCCCGATGCCGGCGGACGGGACGACGGCAGCCGCAGCCGACAAGCCCTGGAGATGCTCGATGCCGGTGGCCTGCTGGCGGCGCTCGCACCGCGACACGAGGTCGCCGTCTGGCGGTTCGATGCCGACGTCGAGCCGGTGGCCGTGCTGCCGGCGGACTCATCCGTCGCGAACCCGGCGGCCGTGAACCCATCCGCGGCGCAAACCGACCGGGTCGACTGGCGGGGGTCCGTCGCGGCGCGGGGCTACGAGACCCGGCTCGGCGAAGCGCTGGCCGCGGTCCTCGACCGCGAGCCGAGCGGTTCGCTCGCGGGCGTGATCCTGCTCACCGACGGCGGCAATAACGCCGGCATCGACCCGCTCACAGCCGCCGCTCGGCTGGCGACGGCGGGCGTCCGGATCGAGGCGATCGGGTTAGGCAGTGACACGCTGCCCGCCAACGTGAGGATGGCCGACCTGATCATGCCGGCCCGCGTCTTTCCCGGGGACGCCTTCGCGGTGACCGCGTATCTTCAGGCCCAGGGTCTCGAGGGCCGCACCGCGGGCGTCGACCTCGTGGAGTTGCCCGCCGATGATGCCGCCGACACCAAGGCCGACGCCGGTCGCGTGCTCGACACGATCGACGCCGAACTGGGGCAAGACGGCGATCTGGTCGCCGTCCGGTTCGATGTGCCAGGCCTGCCGACGCCGGGCAGCCGGCTGCTCGCCGTCCGCCTACGGCCGCCACCGACCGACCGCACCCCGGCGGACGACGTGCAGACCGCCGGCATCGAGGTGGTGGATCGGGTGACGCGGGTGCTGCTGATGGCCGGTGGGCCAGGGCGGGAATACCAGTTCATGCGCAACGCACTGCATCGCGACGCGAGTTTCGAGGTCGACGTGCTGCTGGGTACGGCAACGGCGGGAATCTCGCAAGACGCGCGGCGGATTCTGCCGGCCTTCCCAGCCACCGACGAGGCACTGGCCGCCTACGACGCGGTGGTGGCGATCGACTACGACTGGCGGCTGCTGGAACCCGTGGGCTGGGCGCGGCTGGAACGCTGGGTCGCCCGGGAGGCGGGGGGACTGTTCGTGGTGGCCGGCGGAATCCATATGGACGCCTGGCTCGGCGACCCACGGGCGGCACCGCTGCGGGGCCTATTCCCCGTGGAGTTGCGGCGGCCCGGCCAACTCCCCGTCAGCGGCGGCGGGCAGGAGGAGCCGATGCGGCTGGAGTTCACCGCCGACGGCGGCGACGCGGAATATCTCTGGTTGGCGGCGGGAGCCGACTCGAGCCGGCGTGTCTGGACGGAGTTCCCCGGGGTCTACGCCTGCTTTCCAGCCACCGACGCGAAGCCCGGCGCCACCGTGCTCGCCCGCGCCCTGCCCGCTGGCGACGGTGCCGGCCAGCCACGTCCGATCTTTTTTGCCGCCCAGCCCTATGCCGCCGGCAGCGTGTTCTACGCGGGCAGCGGCGAACTCTGGCGCCTGCGGACGATCGGCGACGCCTGCTACGAGCGGCTCGTCGCGCAGCTCGTCCGCCACGTCTCCCAAGGGAGGCTCCTGCAGGGAAGCCGACGGGCCAGGCTGCTGGTCGACCGGGAGCGGTATCCCGTCGGCGGTACGATCCAGGTCCGTCTGGCACTGGCCGACGACGCCCTGCTCAGCAAGGTCGCGGCACAACCGCCGCGGTGTCGGGCGACCGGGCCGGACGGCGTCTCCGTGCTGATCGCCCTGGTGCCCGACCCAACCCGGCCGGGCACGCTGCAGGGCAGTTTCGTGGCGGCCCGCGAGGGGGGCTGGCGGGTCGACCTCGAGGCCGTCGCGGGCCTGATCGACGAGCCGCTCGTGAGGCGGATTCAGGTGCAGCTCCCCGATCGTGAACTCGCCCGTCCCAAGCTCGACCGGCCGCTGCTCGCGCAGATCGCCGACCGCACCGGTGGCCACAGCCGCTTCCCGGCGTGGGATGCCTGGTCGATCGACGACGCGGAGGAACTGGCCGCCGTGTTTCCCGACCGGTCGCGTCGGGAGTACGAGACCGGTGCGGCCGACGCCGATTTCAAACGCCGGCTCAACACGGCCCTGCTCGGCATGGTCTGCGGCTGCCTGTTCGTGGAATGGATCGTCCGTCGGCTCGTGAGGCTCGCCTGATGGCCATGCACCGCGCTGCCGACATCGACGCCGCGATCGAGCCTGTGCGACGGCTGTTGGCGGCGGTGCGACGCGAGGCCCGCGCCTGGGTGTGGGTCGAGTCGTCGGCCCTCCTCGCGATCGCGGCGGCCGCCCTGTTCGCGGTGTCGGTCGTGCTCGACCGGCTGATCGAGCCGCCGGCCTGGGCACGCGCGGCCTGCATGGTGGTGGCGGCGGCGGCTTTGGCGTGGCTCGCCGCCACCCGCATCGTCGGCCGGCTGCTCGCGCCGTTGTCCGACCGCGAACTGGCGTTGGCCATCGAGCGGCGGCAGTCGCGATGCGGCGACACGCTGTCGACGGCCGTCGGTCTCGCTGAAGACCCGCCGGCCGACGTCGACGCCGCGCTCGCCCTGAGGACGGCTGCGGACGCAACGCGACTCGCCGCTGGCATCACGGTCGGCGAGCTGTTCCGTCGTCGCCGGCTCCTGGCTATGGCCGCCGGCGGGCTGCTCGTGACTGCCGCCGTGGTGGCCGGGGTCGTGGCGATGCCGGACCTCGCGTCGCTGTGGGTCCGCCGGATGCTATTCCTGGAAGACGTTTCCTGGCCTCGCCGTGTGCGACTGGAGGCCGAGGGCTTCCTCGCAGGCGTGCGGAAAGTCGCGCGGGGCAGCGACGTCGATCTCCGCGTGCGGGTGGCCGCGGATGGTCCCTTGCCGGACGTGGTGGAACTCCGCAGCCGCGCGGGAACAGGCGGCTGGCAGACCGTGCGCATGGGCACCCGCGGCGGCGCGGACGCGGACGGAC
>VGYP01000186.1 GCA_016872955.1 Planctomycetota bacterium | reverse complement strand
CCGGCCACGGAGACGGGAAGCACCGCCGCGCCGCCGGGCAGTTCCAGGGCGATGCCCGAATCGGCTCTCGTCAGCGATGCCCGTTCATCGCGGCCCGTCGTCGACATCGCTTTCCCAACGGCCTGGAGAGGCGACCGCCCGCGTCCCCGGACGGGAACGCGGGCGGTCGCGACGGAGGTTTTTCGGGGACGGGCTCAGGAGCCGGATCCGGCCACGCCCGTCTCGATGTCGAGCAGGCTGCAGATCCGATCGACCAGCACCTCGGCCTCGAAGGGCTTCTGCAGGAACTCGTTGGCGCCGGCCGCCTTGAGGTCCTCGATCTTGTCGGGCTCGCACATGCCCGAGATGCAGATGATTCGCACCTCGTCCATCGTGGAGTCACTGCGGACACGCTGGCAGACTTCCTTGCCATTGATGTCGGGCAACATGACGTCGAGCACGATCAGATCAGGACGGTAGTCCTTGACCATCATGCCGGCGTCGAAGCCGTTGTTGACGCTCCTGGTCTCGAAGCGGCCGTCCCGCTCGAGCACGTCGGTGATCAGCTCGACGAGGTCCTGGTCGTCGTCGACCACGAGGATCTTGCGACGTCCACTTTCGAGGGCATCGGTCGGGATGCCGTTGTCCCGCATGAAGAGGAACAACTGGTCCCGGGGAATGCGGCGAAAGCGGCTGCCCGGCACGCGGAACCCCTTCAACTGTCCTGAATCGAAGCAGCGGATGATCGTCTGCTGACTCACCTTGCAAATCTTGGCGGCTTCGCCAGTCGTGTACACGGTCTTCTGCATGTGCGTTTCCAACCTCTCCCTAGCCCCGAGGGGCGGCTAGACAAAACGGCGGCCGGAACATCCTCACCCGAGAGGCGGTCCCGAAACGCCTAGGCCTCCTTGCCACGAAATGGTCTCCTTAGCCTCCCCGCTTGCCCGGCGTTCTTCGCCCGTGTCGCAATCCATGCCACGCGGGACGGGTTCGAGCCGAGGCCGGGAAAACGGGAAAACCTGCCGGACAGGAGGGACCGCGGGGGTGGGCAGGTGGGGGAAGAAGGAATCCAGTTCCTCCGACTGCGTCCCTGCGAGCCATCCTTGCCAGACGACCCAACTCTACAGGTGTCTTGCGCAGCGAGTCAATATCGACTCATTCGCCGTAACTACCCGATTGGAAGGCCTTTGCGCCCGCCCGCCGGATCGTGCCAGAAAACGCCGCCCACCGATCCTGAGCAGGCCGCCCGTGTCGCCGGCGGGCCTGGTCTCAGCGGCCCGCGTCGGGCGCGATGGTTTCGAGCAACTCGATGGCCGGAACCTCGTCTACGAGGATCTCCGCGACGCGGCCGAAGGTCACGGTCGCCTTCTGATCGTCGAACAGCGACCGCAGGGTTGGCCCCGGTTCGATCCTCAGCAGTCCCACGTCGTCGACGACGCACAACAAACCGGCCTCCATCAGAATCCTGCCGAGCGGTGTCCGCTCGCCCCGGATGGCCGCCGCCACGGTGGGAGCGAGTCTGTTCAGGTCGATGCGGACGATTCCGTGCTGCACCACGTGGCCCGCCTGTGTATCGAGGAGAATCTCACGGGCATAGCGGCCGGCCGCATCCTCCCGACGGCCCACCACCCGCAGGCTGACCGGCCCGCGGTAAAACCGTTCAATGGCCTCGGTCATGTGGCCGCGGTGATCGAGCAGTCGACGCGGTCCAGCCGGCAACGAGTCGGCCGCGGCCGCGAAAAAACGGCCGCAGGTAGCGGGATCGGCATGGAACAGCCTCACCAGGTCGACCGCCCGCGTCACGCCGTCGCGGCCGGGGCCGCTCATGACCCGTTCGCCCCTTCCGGCACGGCGAGGTCCAGCAGGAACTCGAGCACCTCTCGGAGCCTGGGAAGCCGGCAGGCGGCGAGGGCGTCGGCGGCCAGTCGGCGCTCGCGGGCGGCCGCCGCGGCCGCCTGCGGCAAGACGCCGGCCCGCTCGTAGAGCGCTCGTGCTTCCCGCACGAGCCCGGCCGTCGCGTCGTGGTCGGCCCGCTTCGCCTCGGCCGCGATCGCCTCGAGCCGCTCGACCCCCGCGGTGTCGAGGCCCTGGAGGGCGAGGGCCCAGAGGAGCGTGGGGCGTCCGCCCAGCAGGTCGCCCGCGGCGCGGCGGTCGTTTTCGAGGTCACCTCCCCAATCCTTGAGATCGTTGAGGATCTGGAAGCCGGTGCCCACGTGGAGCGCATAGCGGTCGATGGCCGCAGCGGCGGCCGGCCTGATTCCGCCCAGTCGAATCCCCATCGCCACGGCCGCCTCGAAGGCGGGCGACGTCTTGAGGCCGTAGATTTCGCAGGCTTCGGCGGGGGCGAGCCGGCGGTCACCCGCATCCCGCCACCAGAGTTCGGCTCCCTGGCCCCGGGCAAGTCGAACGTGTGCATCGGCGAGGATCGCCAGCACGTCGGCGAGCACGTCGGGGCTGACGCCTGGCAACGCTGCGACAATCCGATAGCCGACGCCGAGAAGATAGTCACCCGCGTTGATGGCCGACGGCGTACCCCGTTCGTGGTGGAGGGTCGGGCGGCCGTAGCGGACCGCGTCATCATCCTCGATGTCGTCGTGGACGAGCGACGCTTTGTGAAAGATCTCGACGGCCACCGCCGCCGCCTGTGCGGCCTCACGGGCAGCCGGGGCCTCGACGTGAGGCGGCCGGGGCTTGTCACGATCGGCGACCACCGCGTCGTAGGCGGCGAGCGTCACGAACGGCCGCAGGAACTTCCCGCCCCGAGCCAGGAAGTCGGCCGCCATGGCGGCGGTCGCGTCAAGCGGCGGCGTGCCGGCGGCGAAGCCGACCGCACCAGTTCCCAGGAGACCTGGCAGGGCGAGTCGATCGGCCAGGGCGGCGAGCGACGCCGGCGCGAACATCTCTGCCGCCTCCCGCAGCAGAGGCAGGTAGTCGCCGACCGGGGCGGCATCGCCGCCGGCCACTCCGAGCAGGCCGAGTACCCAGTCGATGTCGATGGCCGAGGCCGCCAGTGCCGCTGCACACGACGCGGGCTTCGTCCCCGCGAGCGGCTCGTAGGGAATCGCGGCGACCGGCAGCCGGAAGGCGGGCAGCATGCTGAACGCCTTCTCCAAATCGCGAAGCCGTGCGACGCCGAGAATGCCGTCGTATTGGCCCGCCAGGAGCGACCCGATCGCCGCGACCGCGCTGGACGTCGGCTCCACGGCCCAGCCACTGTCGCGGGCCGCCGCCCAGATCGTGGCGATGCCGCAGGCTGGGCCGCAGGTGGCGGGCACCCCCGCCGCGTCTTCACCGCTCGGCGCGGCGAGCGAACAATCGGGCAACAGCAGCAGCCGCCGGCCCATGGGTCCGGCGGCCAGTCTCGGCCGCGAGAACTCGGAGACGATCGTCACCATCGTCCAACCGACGTGCTCGGCACCGCCGCCGGCCCGCTCGACCAGCAGAGTGGCCTGCTCCCGCAGGCCACTCGCCGACCGCACCCGCCCCGGCACGCCACCACTCTGCCAGGAAGCGACGAGGTCGGACGCCATCGTCCGTAGGCGATCTCGCAGACGCTTGGACGACGGACACGACAGCCGCTCGTCGAGCGTCGTGTGGGCCATCGGCAGGGTCGATTCGTGCACAGTTTGCCCTGGGGGGATGACAGGAGGGGCGACAACCCAGCAAACAGCTTCGAGAACCGCAATTTGGCCGAAAAGGTAACCGCGGCCGCGAACACCCAACGTTACGAGCGTACCAAATGGCCATCAGTCGCCGGAACCCGACCAGCGTGCGGGGGGAGCGAGTGGTGCCGCGTCAGGCGGCCGGCTCACGGCCGACGGGCCGCTTGAAGAACGTCGGCAGCAGCGCGTCGACCTGCAGGAGGCCCTGTCGCGTCAGGATCGGCGCTGGTGTGATCGTCGCCAGGTGGCCAGCGGCCTCGAGAGCCCGCCACTCCGCCGCCCATTCCCGCAGCGGGTCGATGCCGTACTTTGCCTGCAGCCGCGTCGTGTCGACCCGACCCCGCTTCAGTTGCAGCACGAGCTCCCGCACGAGCAACTCCCGCGGCGTGGGGGCGAGGCCGCGGTGAATCGGCAGCCGACCCGACTCCACGGCCGCGAGATAGGGATCCCAGTGCGGCTCGTTCTGGTAATGGATGCCCGACAGGTGGCCGAAGCTCGCCACGCCGAGGGCCACGAGATCCGCTCCTTCCCAGAGCATATCGCGATACTGGAAGTGCACCCGGGCCGGATCGCGGACGAGCGTGTAGCCGCTGGAGATGGCGTAGCCCCGCTCCAGGAAGCGGTCGAAGGCCCAGTCGACCCACCGCCGCTTGGTCGGCCAGTCGGCCACCGGCACGGTGCCGCCGCCATCCTTGGCGTCGCGGACGAAGACGGTGTTGAAGGGCAACTCCATCTGGTAGATCGTGACGCTGTCGCACGCGAGCGAGATGGTTTTCTCGACCGTGTCCCGCCACGACTCGAAGGTCTCCCCCACCATGCCCGCGATCAGGTCGACGTTGGTGTTGGGGAAGTCTGCCGCCTTGATCCACTCCCACGCCCGGAGGATCTCGGCCGAGAGGTGGGCCCGCCCGTTCGCCTCCAGGATCGTGTCGTCGAAGTTCTCGACGCCCAGCGAGATCCTGGTCATCCCGAGCGCCTTGAGCGCCTTCACCTTCGGCTCCGAGAGCGTGCCCGGCTCGCACTCGAAGGTCACCTCCTCGGCATCGTCCCAGCCGAAACTCTCGTGAATCCCGGCCACGAGCCGCTCCAACTGCTTGACGGAGAGGAACGACGGCGTGCCTCCGCCGAAGTACACGTAGCGGAGCGATCGGCCTGCGACCGCCGGCCGCGCCGCCGCCAGCGCCGCCTCGGCCGCGAGGGCCTGCGAATACCGTTCGACATCGGCCGCTGCCACGTCGGTGTAGACGCGGAAGTAGCAGAACTTGCACCGCTTCCGGCAGAAGGGCACGTGCAGGTAGAGCCCGAGCGGCGCGGCGGGGGCCGGTCGGTCAAAGGCGGCACGCACCTGTGGTACCGCCTCGTTCGTCCACCGTGAGAAGGGCGGATAGTTGGCGACGAAGTAGGAGCCCGGCTCGGTGGTGTCGCTCATGGCTTGCTTTTAGGAGCTACGAGGTCTCACGGTAGGTCGGGGTTGTCGGTTCCCTGTCGCCCGGGCGTTCGCTACGGCCATCCTGGCCTTCGCTCACTCGGTGCTGGCTGCGGTCCGTCATCCATGGCTCGGCTTGCCATCCACGCCGGCTCCAGGAAACCGGCAACCCATCGCTGCTCCAAGGATGCGTCGGTCGATGAATGATCACCACTCCGCGTACGAACTCGGCCGCCCGGAGGTGCGGCCGGCGGCTGGCGGGCCGCCATGCCGCTGGGGCCACGGATGGCCCGCCGGGCGCCACGCTAGCGTCCGCGGGCGGCGAGGAGATCGTCGAAGTCTCTGAGGTGATAGCCTACCTTCGCCCTGTCGAGCACGCGGCACAGGCCGCGGAGCGCGATCCCCATGCCGTCGGGCCCGCTCGTGCCGCCAAACTGACCGCCGCCACGGACGTGGGGCTCCAGGTCGACGAACACGCCCGGGATGCCCCGCCGAGTGAGCTTCTTCGTGAGCGCCGGCAGCATCGTGCGCAGGTCGGCCAGGATCCTCTCGTGGCCGCCGGCGCCCAGGTCGGCCGGCACGAAGTTGGCGAGGGTGTCTTCCTCGACGTGCTTGCCGCGGGCCGCCGCCTTCACCGGCCGGTGGTCCTTGATGTGCACCCATCCCAGGCCGGGCTTCATCGCCAGCCAATGCTTCCAGATGTCGGCCGTCGACAAGCCCTGCACGATCAGGTTGGCGGCGTCGAACACGAGCACCAATGCGGGATGGTTGACGCGGCGGTGGATCTCGGCGAGCAGATCGCCC
>VGYP01000185.1 GCA_016872955.1 Planctomycetota bacterium | reverse complement strand
TCGGCCGGGGATGCCGGTGTCGCGACCTTCGACATGCCGTCGCGGCTGCCCGTCGACGCCGCCAAGATTCCGTCGGTGGTCGCCCATGGAACCGCCACGGCGGCGCCGGCCGACGAGCGGGCCGGATCCGGGCCGAATGTCCGCTATCTCGTCGTGCCCGAGCGGATCGCGCAGCAGGCCGACACGTCGTTCACCACGCCGGTCGCCCCCGAGGCAAGGCCGACCGGTGTCGCTCCCGGCCCATCCGCTTCAGCCCCGCCGGCGGCCCGCTCTCAGCGGAGCGCCGCGGCACCGGCCTCTCGGCAGAATCAGGCTCCGCAGGCTCGGCAGCCACAGGCCGCCCGGAAGCAGTCGACGTCGAGTCGGCCGCAGCGTCAGCGACCCCAGCCACAACCCGTGGCAAAGCCGGCGCAGGGCGAGCAACAAGCCAACCCCCGTGCCTGGGGCGGCATGTTTCCGAACGTCTCGGCTGGACTCGACGCGCTTGGCTCTTGGCGGGGCAGAGCCCGCGAGTCGGAACTGACCGGCCAACGGGCTGACGACCAGCAGCAGCCTCCGCCCCGGTGACGCGGCCACCCCGCGTTCAGTCGGCCGCGGTCGGCGTCATCACCCGATAGACACCGCCAGAAAGTTCGGCCAAGCGTGCGAGCCGCGGGGAACGACGATCGTCGGCTCCGCCGAACTGCACGATCATCACGCGGGCCCTGCCAAGGCGACCCGCGAGGCGATCCAGGTCGGTGCCGGTGAGGTCGTGCGTGGCGTCGGCATCGGTGAGCAGGAAGATCACGTCCGGTGCCAGCCTGAGGGCGGTGAGAATGGCCTGCTCGTGACGGGTGCCGCCGGCCGCCGAGGTGCCCTCCACAAATCGCCGCACCTCGCGGAGCGTGGTCTCGTCGGCGAACATCGGCCGCCCCCGGCCGCCCGCCGGTTCGAACACGCTCTGCCGCTCGTTGTAGAAGATGAGGTGGAACTGCCGGTTCGAACCGAGCCCCTCGATGCTCTCCAGAAGCTCCCGTTTCGCCGACGCCAGCGGCACGCCGGCGGGCTCCGACATACTGGCCGAACGATCGCAGACGTAGACGACCCGTTCGCCCACCGCCTCCAGGCCGAAGAATCGCGGCGGCCGACCTGGCGACGGTGGCTTCGCGGCCGATGCCAGCCCGGCGACCGCCATAGCGACCAGCACCGCTCTCATGGCTCCACCACGATCTTGCCGGCCAGTTCGCCCGACCCCCGCACGGTGGCCGCTTCCTGGAGGGCATGCGCCTCCGCGACGTGTGCCAGCGTGACCACGCGGTCGACTGGCACCCGCAGCCGACCCGAGGCGAGCCAGCGGTTGATGTCGGCGGCGGCGGCGGCCTGCTGCTGGGCGGGCGCCTTGAACATCACGAACCCCAGCAGACGACAGCCCTTCACGTAGAAGGGTCCCACCGGCAACGGTGGCCGCGACTGACGGCCCGCCATCAGCACCATGCGTCCTCCCTCGGCCAGCGTCGCGATCGCCGTGTCGAAGTCGGGGTCGGGACGGGTCTCCCAGTGCACCTGCACGCCAGCCGGCGCGGCCGCGAGCACCGCGGCGACGAGGTCGGGGCGGCGGTAGTCGAGCACGACGTCGCCGCCGTAGGACTCGACCCGCTCCCGTTTGGCGATCGTGCCGGCCGTGGCGATGACGCGGCCACCGAGCGCCCTGGCGATCTGCACGACGGCCGACCCGACCCCGCCGGAGCCGCCGCTGACGAAGATCGTCTCGCCGGGCTGGAGCGCTGCGTGGCTGACCAGGCCGAGATGAGCAGTGATCGAGACCAACGCCGCCGCAGCGGCATCGCGATCCGTCACGCCATCCGGCGTTGGGTAGAGCCACTGTTCGTCGACGGCGGCCAGTTCGGCGCACGTGCCCTGGCGACCGAGCAGGCCCTGGTTGGAACCCCACACCCGCATGCCCGGTCGCAGGCGATCGACCTCATTTCCCACCGCCACTACCTCGCCCGCCAGGTCGCAGCCGACGACGTAGGGAACCGGCAGCGGCATGGAAACGACGCCGGACCGGATGTAGGTGTCGATGGGGTTGACGGCGGCGGCCCGCACCCGCACGAGCGCCTGTCGCGGTCCCGGGACGGGGTCGGGCAGATCGCGGCAGGTGATCACCTCCGGACCGCCGGTTCGTCTGATGAAGGCAGCCTTCACGTCGGCTCCCCCGGCGACGCAGCGGCCCCGCCCCCCGCGCTCCATGACTCGAGGGCACCCGCAACGGCCAGCGCCAGGCCCACCATGGCGACACCCCAGAGCATGCCGCGGATACGGCCGGCCACGCGGGTGGCCCGCTGGACGCGGAGTTCCTCCGGTATGGCACCGCGGTCGACACCGGCCGCTCGCAGCCCGAGCCACGCCTTGTGAATCGTCGCGGGATCGGCGGCCTGCACCGCGGAGCGGATCATGGCATCGTCGGGCAGCAGCACCCGCCCCAGGGCAAACCCGTCGCTCAGCGTTGCGGCCACGAACCCGGCCGTCGCCGCGATCGCGCTGCCCGCAAAACACCGCGCGTTGCTGCGCCGCCATCGCCGCCGCGAGCCGGCCGTGACCGGCGACGCCACCGCCTGCAAGTCCCTCAGCCGCGGCACATCTACTGCAGTGCCGCACGCCGGACACGTCAGGCGGGTGCCCGCCTGGCCGGGCGATACGTGGAGATCGGCCGAACAACGGCAGCGGAGGCGGTACGGCTTGCCGGACGAGTTCATGGAGGTCCCGGGGCGGCCGGCAGAGATTCTCCGGCCGATTCCTTTTACCATTCGGACCGGACGAGACCCTGAAAAACCAGGTTTCCGGTGAAAAAAAACTGGCCTTCCGGGACCGGCAGCGGCATAATGTCGTGCACCTCGGAGAGCCTCGATTCATGCCGGCAAATCGCCCGCATTCTGCCAGGCTTGCCCAGTCCCTCGACGGGGACGGTTTTTGGGGTGGTGATGGGCTTCGGGAAAGGTCGCGCCAGGGGTCGGACCCGGCGTGGCGTTGCACCGCTGGACTTGCCCGAGCCTTGAATCACACTGTCGGCACCTCGAAAGATGAACCGGTGCCAGCCATCGCCTAACCGGTACGCTGCCGGCCCACGGAACGGTTCGATCGAAGGAAGCGTCAAGGAGCCCTGAGTTGTACGATTCGCTGCTGGATGAACTCGAAGACGACGTCGTTTCCACGCCCCAGGAGGTCGAGGAACTCACCGCCAAGGTGGTCGACGCGGAGGACGTCGACGCCGAACTGTTGACCGACGATGCCGACGTCACCGTCACGGTCGAGGCCGAAACCGAGGTCGAGGCCGACGTGGAGGTCGAGGGCGAGGCGAACGGCGACGCCGACGAGGTGCTCGCGGAGCAGGTCGAGAACTGGTCCGACGACCCGGTCCGCATGTATCTCACGCAAATGGGTGAAATTCCGCTCCTGACCAGGGCACAGGAGATCTCGCTCGCGCGGCAGATCGAGACGACCAGGGCGCAGTTCCGGGCCAAGCTCCTGGAATGCGAATACGTCGCCCACCAGGCGTTCCGCGTGCTCACCCGCGTCCAGCAGGGTGAACTGCCGTTCGATCGCACGGTGCAGGTGTCGGTGACCGACCGGCTGGAGAAGGACCAGATCCTTGGCCGGCTTCCCCACAACCTCAAGACGCTCAAGGTGCTGCTCAAGCAGAACAAGGCCGACTACCGGATCGCATTGTCGAAGAAACGGCGGATGGCGGAACGGCGCGAGGCCTGGGCCCGCCTCGGCCGCCGCCGCAAGCGGGTGGTGCGGCTGATCGAGGAACTCGGGCTGCGGACCCAGCGGATCGAGGCGATGATCCCGCAGCTCGAGGGCTTCGTGGATCGGATCAAGGAACTCCGCGGCAAGATCGAGGCCCACAAACGGTCGAAGCAGCCGCCGTCGGCGCGGCAAAAGTTGGTCTACGAATATCGCGACATCCTCAAGGGCTGCCAGGAGACTCCCCGCAGCCTGAAGCGCAGGATGGATGAGATTCGCCGCATCTTCGCCCGCTACCAGCATGCCAAGCGCGGATTGTCGGAGGGCAATCTCCGGCTCGTGGTCTCGATCGCGAAGAAGTACCGCAACCGCGGCCTCTCCTTCCTCGACCTGATCCAGGAGGGCAACGCCGGCCTGATGCGGGCGGTCGACAAGTTCGAGTATCGCCGTGGCTTCAAGTTCTGCACCTACGCCACGTGGTGGATTCGTCAGGCGATCACCCGTGCCGTGGCCGACCAGAGCCGCACGATCCGGATTCCGGTACACATGGTCGAGACGATGAGCCGGGTGCGGAACGTGGCGCGACAGCTGCTCCAGGAATACGGCCGTGAGCCGACGATCGAGGAGATCGCCGCCCGCGCCGGCACGCCCGTCGACGAGACCCGCCGAGTGACGGCGATGAGCCGCTACCCGATCAGCCTCGACCGTCCGGTGGGCAACAGCGAGGACAGCCACTTCGGCGACCTCCTGCCGGACACGGGCGCCGAGAACCCCGCCGTGGGGGCGGCCCAGGAGATGCTTCGCAACCGGATCGCCAAGGTGCTCAAGAGCCTCTCCTACCGCGAGCGGGAGATCATCAAACTCCGCTACGGCCTCGGCGACGGCTACAGCTACACGCTCGAGGAGGTGGGGCACATCTTCAAGGTGACCCGCGAGCGCATCCGGCAGATCGAGGCCAAGGCCGTCCGCAAACTGCAGGCCCCGGCCCGCAGCGAGGAACTCTCCGGGTTCATCGATTAGCACCGTCGGGCCACGGCCATATCCTCGCGCCCGGTGGCATGCCGCGCCGAGCCTGGTTCGTCAGGTACGCTCCCGTCGCTCTGTGACCCGGCATCGATGTTCAACGGAGAGTTCGTGATGTGGAATTCCGCAGCGATTGCCGTGACCGTTGTCGCGATGGCGCTGTCCTGGCGGGCCGCCGCCGGGGCGGACGCGGTGAAGTTCCCGCGGCCCACGATCGACCTCGGCTGCGTGGTCTCCGACCTCGAGAAGAGCGTGCGGTTCTACACCGCGGGCATCGGCTTTCGGGAAGTGAAGGGCTTCCAGGTACCGGCCGAACTGGCACGTGACGCCGGACTGACGGACTCCAAACCTCTCACGATTCGCGTGCTGGTGCTTGGCGACGGCCCCGACGCCACCAACCTCAAGTTGATGCAGGTGGCCGGCACCTCGCCGCGGACGGGCGACACGGAGTTCATCCATGCCCACACCGGCTTCCGCTACCTGACGATCATGGTGGACGACACCGATGCCGCGATCACACGCCTGGCCTCGCTCGGCGTCAAGCCGATCGCGAAGTCACCGGTCGCCCTGCCCGAGAACCTCGTGCCCGGCATGCACCTGACGTGCGTCCGCGATCCCGACGGGAACCTCGTCGAACTGATCGGCCCGCGGAAGTAGGGTCAGCTAGGCGGGATCTTTCCGGTCCGCTCGAGCCACCCCACCACCTCCGCCGCCAGGTCGTCGGGGCTCCGGGCGGCCGAGTCCACGACGAGTTCCGGCGCGAGGGGCTCCTCGTACGGGTCGTCGACGCCGGTGAAACCCTTGAGTTCCCCGGCGCGGGCTCTCTGGTAGAGGCCCTTCGGATCTCGTTCCTCGCAGACGGCCAGCGGCGTTCGCACGTGGATCTCCACGAAGTCGCCCGCCGCCAGCATGGCCCGTACCGCGTCCCGGTCACGGCGATAGGGGCTCACGAAGGCCGTCAGGGCGATGATCCCGGCCTGCGCGAAGAGGTCGGCCACGGCGCCGATCCGACGGATGTTCTCCGCGCGATCAGCCGGCCCGAACCCGAGGCCGAAGCGGGCTGCCGCCTCGGCCTCATAGCGATCGCGAAGCAGCGCCGGGGAGGCATTGAGCCCCAGCCGGACGTTGTCGCCGTCGAGCACGAA
>VGYP01000184.1 GCA_016872955.1 Planctomycetota bacterium | reverse complement strand
GTCGCAGGCCTGCGCCGATGGCAGTCGTCGGCCCCGCGAGGTGGTGATCCATCCCGGCAGCGTGGTCGTGGCGCCGCTCGTGACGGCCGATCAGCTCTGCCTGGTGGAGGTGGTCCGCGTGGCGGTCGGGGTGACGCTCCTCGAACTCCCCGCCGGCACACTCGACCGCGACGAGCCCCCCCTGGCCACCGCCGCCCGCGAACTGGCTGAGGAGACGGGCTACCGGGCGGGGCGCATTGAGCCGGCCGGTGAGTTTTGGATGTCGCCCGGCGTGCTGCGGGAGCGCATGCACCTCTTCGTCGCGGAGGATCTCGTGCCGGGAGAACAGGCCCTCGAGCCGGGGGAACTGATCCGGCCGCGACTGGTGTCCTGGGATGAGGCGGTGGCGATGTGCCTCGATGGACGAATCTGTGATGCCAAGAGCGTCGCCGCCATCTTGCTGCTCGATGCGCGACGGCGGCTGACCCCGCCCCGCAGCGGCTAAACCGCATCTGGGTTGCCTGGAGCGACGCTTCGGCAAACCAGACGGGGTAGGCGACGGAGATCGGCGAACGCTCGGGGAGCCGATGGCCGCTTCGGCCATCGGCGACGATTCGAAGGTCCGCGGAGCGGCGACTTTTGCCGCCCCCGAGCCGGCGACACACGGAAGCCGGACGTGCTCGAGACGGCCGTCATCCTCGGTGGAGCACGGCCGCTCACCGCCTCCGACATTGTCGCGCCGGCTATCGTGAATGCGGGAGGCGATTGGCCGCCAGTGGAGCGGCCCCGGCGACCCCCAGCGGCTGCCGTTCGAGCAGGAACAGCACGCCCCCGACCAGCCCGGCGAGCACCGTGCAGGCGCCCCACAACAGCGCGATCGCGATGCCCGTCTCCGAGGGCACGCCGTAGCCTCGCAGCAGAAACTCGAGGGCGTTCTCCCGCACGCCGAAGCCGCCGACACTGATCGGCAGGACCATGGCCAGGGCGACCAGTGGCACCACCGTCATCCACACCAACGGCAGCTGCACGACCCCGACCGCGCGGCCCAACAGACCCACGACCACGACCCCGGCGAGCTGCACGATGAAGCTCCAGCCCACCGCCACGAACAGCAGACTCGGCCGGCGCCGGTATGGCGACAGCCGTCCCACCACGTCGCCGGCTAAGGATCCCGCCGGCAGCAGCACGTGGAGGCGATCGAGCGTCGCCAGCACCAGCCAGAAGGCCACAAGTACCACCGCGAGCAGGATCGCGAACACCCCGGCGGCTGTGCCCAGCGACAGGGCGTACTTCCTGGTCAATGTGGCCGTCCCGACGAGCACTGCCAGCGCTGCCAGGCCCGTGAGCCGGTCGGCGAACACCGAGCAGGCGGCCAGCAGCCGCAGCGGCCGGGAGGTGCCGATCCGGACGGCCTTGACGACGTCACCGCCGATGCTCGAGGGCAGGCAGAGACTGAAAAACATGCCTTCGAAGAACCGGCGCACGAAGAACCGCCGCGAGAAGTCGAAACCGAGGGGCCGGGCCAGGGCGGCCCAGCGGATGCCGGCCACGACCTGACCGGTGAGCGTCACCGCCAGCGCCGCCAGCCACCACCGGCGATCAGCGCTGACCAGGATCGACCAGACTTGGCCCCAGTCGATCCCGTTGACCAACCAGGCCATCAGCGCCATCGTGGCCGCCGCCCTCAGCAGCAGGCTGATCCAGCCACGTGAACGGGACGGCAGCGGCAGGTCATTGGATGCGGTCATGGCATGGCACCGAGGGGGGCGGGAAGCCCGACCGGCGGGTACCCTACACGAAATGCGGCCCCCGCTCCCAGCCGATATGCCGGCCCAACCCCCGCTCGCTTGGCTCGCCTCGTGGCCGTGGGCCGAGGGAACGCTGATCCTGTTTGGGTTCGTGTGGGGTGCGATGCTGGGCAGTTTCGTCAACGTGGTCGTGCACAGGCTGCCCCTGGGGCAGTCGGTGGTCGCGAGACGGTCTCGCTGCCCGCGGTGCGGCAATCCCGTCCGCGCGACCGACAACGTGCCCGTGCTTGGATGGCTGTGGCTGGGCGGCAAGTGCCGCGACTGCGGCGGACAGATCGCAGCGACCTATCCCCTGGTCGAGGCGGGCTGCGGGCTGGTCGGTGCGGTGTTCGCGGCCACGCATCTGGCAGCGGGCGGACGCTGGCTGCCGCGGATGGCGGACGAGTTTCCCCACGGCGTGGACCGGATCCTGCGCGGCGACTGGACGCTGGTGGCCGCCTGCGGACTGCACGTCGCGGTGGTGCTCACGATCGTGACCTGGAGCCTGCTCGACCGACAGGACACGCCCGCGGCAAGCCACCGTGCATGGCCGCCGCTGCTCGCCGCGATCATCCTGCAGGCGGCGCTGCCGAACATCGCGCCCGCGGGGCCGCTGCCGGGCGGCGGCGAGTGGCCCGCGAGCCCGGCATGGATGGCCTCCAGCGTGGCGGCGGTCGCCGGGGCGGTCGCCGGATGGTTGGTCGGCAGGTCCGGTACCTCGAGCAGCATCCGGCTCGGCCTGCCACTTCTGGGAAGTGTCCTCGGCTGGGAGGCGGTGACGGTCGTCGGGGTCGTAGCGGCTGGCATCGACCGGCTCAGCCGGCGGGGCCGGGGCACCGCGGGACTTGCCCTGGCGGTGTTGGCCACCCTGTCGCTGGCGTTTCACGGCCTTGTCCGAGCCGATCCTCGGCCTGGGTAGAAAGACCTTGTCCGCCTCCCGCCCGTTCCCCGCGGTGAACTCGTGGATTTGGCTTTCCCGTGCGGTAAGATAGCGGCATCAGGTCTGGGTAGGCCCTCATGTCACTTTCTTCCCCGCCACTACCGGTCGGACCCGGTCCGGGTACCCCCCGACCCGCGAAGGTGGTCTGCCCGGAGTCGCGTGTGCCGGCCGCGCCGCGCGACGAAGGGATCGTTGCCGGCTTGCGACGGCGGCTGATCGAGTTCGCCGCCGACCTGCGGTCGCCTGATGAGGCCGTCACGTGGGGCCTGCTCGCGGTGCTGACGGTCCTACTGCTCTACAGTTACTGGCCGTCGCTCGTCACGCTCCCTTCGACCTGGTCGAATCCTCAGTATCAGCACGGCTGGATCGTGCCGGCCCTGACGGTGGGGCTGTTGCTCTGGTGGCGGCAACCGGTCGCTGCGGTGTCGACCTCGGCCAGGGCGACGGGGCTAACGCTCTTGGCCGCGAGTTTCGTGATCCGGCTGGTGTTCGCCTACTTCCGGGTCAAGACCTTCGACATGTACACGTTCGTGCCCGCCTTGGCCGCCGTCTTCCTGCTCGTCGGCGGCTGGAGCATGGCCCGCTGGGCCTGGATCCCGATCGGCCTGCTGATCTTCATGTATCCGCTGCCTGAAGGGCACCAACGTTACGTGACGGGGCCCCTCCAGACCTTCAACACCATCGTGGCCACCTTCCTCCTGCAGACGCTCGGCTTCGACGCGATTCGGGACGGCAACCTTATCCGACTGAGCGAGGAACACGTCATGAACGTCGTCGACGCCTGTGCCGGCCTGAAAATGCTGACCATCTTCGTGTGGCTTGCCGCGGTGGTGATCGCGGTGGCCGGCCTGGAGTGGTGGGAGAACCTGCTGATCGCAGTCAGTGCGATCCCGATCGCCATCCTTGCCAACACGCTGCGGATCACCACCGCGGGCATGCTCTACGGTGTCTCGCCCGAGTGGGCCGAGAACTTCCATGACAGCACCCCGGCCGCGGTCCTGATGATGGGCACCGCGATCGGACTCATGGTGCTGGAGATGAGGGTGCTCTCGTTCGTGATCCTCAAGGACGAGTTTTCACCCACGCTGGTGGCGCCGAGGGCGACCGCCCCGCCGGCGACCACCGATGACGGCCGCAAAGCTGGGTTTCCGCTGATTCCTGACGCCGGCCGCCCTGCGGATACGGCCGGTAAGTTGGCTTAGGTAGGACGCGTGGACGACGGGGCATCATGAGCGATCAGCAGAAGGCATCCACGGACGGTTTTGATCCCGCCGAGCAAGTCGCCACGGCGACGGTCGACCTGCGGGCCGGCATGCTCGCCCCGATCCGAGACACCGGCCTCGCGCCGGTCTCGGCCGGGCCGACGACCTTTCCCTTCGCGGGCACGGATCCCCTGGCGGGCGGCGTCGATTATCGACGGATGTGGCATGCCTTTCGTCGGCGCTGGATTCCTGCCACGGTGCTGGCCATCACCATCGGCGCAGTCGCCGGCGTGCTCACGTTCGTGTTCCTGCCCGTCGAGTTTGAGTCGGTCGCATCGCTCCGCGTCCGCGACAAGTCGGGCATGTACGGGGTCGGCTTCGGCCGTGACAACGCCGAATACGAGGCCTATCGCAAGACGCAGGTGCTATTGATCAAGAGCCCCCTGGTGCTGATGGCCGCGCTGCGTCGGCCGGGCATCAACGCCCTCCCGCTCCTCCGCGGCGAGGATGACAAGGTCGGCTGGCTGATGCGGAATGTCCAGGTCTCGGCACCGATGGAGTCGGAAGTGCTTCAGGTCCGCCTCCGCGGTGAGGATCCGGAGGAGATCACAAAGATCGTCAATGCCGTCACCAACGCCTATCTCTCCGACGTGGTCAACAAGGAGAAGGCCGAGCGATTGGCGCGCCGCGACATGCTCGAGAAGAAACACAAGGAGAACATGGCCGAGGTTCGTAGCCGCCTCGACGTTTACATCAATCTCGCCAAGTCGCTCGGCACGAGTGACAGCGCCGAGGTCCAAACCCAGCGGGCCCTGCTGCTCGACCACCTCGGCACACTGCGGGCCCAGCAGACCCAACTGCAGCGGGACATCGCCCTGCTCGACGCCGAGCTGGCCATCATGGATGCCAGGGCGCGGGGCGAGATCAGCCTCGAGGATGCCGTGCCGGAGGAGATGGTCGATGCGATGCTGCTGCGGGACCCGCAGTTCATGGAGCTTCGTGACCGGCTCGCGTCGATCGAAGAGGCAATCGTCTTCCAAGCTCAGCGGAGCGCCCGCGGAGGCAACGATCCTGCGGTCAAGAATCTGCAGGACATGCGGACGGGCATGCTCAAGAACATGGAGCGGCGGCGGGAAGACCTTAAACCCCAGATCCTCACCCAGTTGACCATGGAGGCCGCCAACCGCCGCAACGGTGTGGCGACCGAGAGCCCGGTCGTGCTGCGGATGCGGCGGGATATCCTGGCCCGCCAGCTCGAGGAAGGGGCCAAAGACTTCGATAAGGTGGCCGCAGAGGTCAAGGAACTCGGTCAAGCCAACGCCGATCTCCTGGCCCGCAAGGAGGAGATCGAGCAGTTGCGGAAGGTGACCGAAGAGATGGGCGTCCGGCTCAACGCCACGGAAGTCGACATCTCCATGCCCAACCGCGTCGAGTTGATCGAGGAGGCGAGCGTGCCGGAAGGTAGCGATGACGTCTTCAGCACCATGCTCACGATCCTGGCCACGGCGAGCGGCCTCGTGCTCGGGGCGGGATCGGTCGTGTCGCTGGAATATCTCCGCGACCGGCTCAGCACGTCCGACGAGGTCACCAAGCGGGTGGGCCTGCGTGTCATCGGCACGGTGCCGAAGATCACCCGCCGCGTGAACCCTGGCCACATCGCCGAGTGCGTGGACGGGGTGCGGACGGTGATCATGCAGACGGGACGCGAGGCCCCGAAGGTGATCCTGGTGACGAGTGCGGTCGAACACGAAGGCAAGACCACCTTCGCCTCGCAGTTGGCCGCGAGCCTGGCGCGGTCCGGCAAGCGGACCCTGCTGCTCGACGGGGACCTCCGTCACCCGAACGTGCATCTGGCACTGGGCCTCGACCTACGGGCGGGCCTGCCGGAGTTGCTCCGGGGCGAGATCGCGAAGGACGAGGCGATCCAACCGACGGGCATCGAGGGCCTGTTCGCCGTCACCGGCGGAGTCTGCGACTACGCTTCGATCACAGCTCTCTCCCGGTCGCAGCC
>VGYP01000183.1 GCA_016872955.1 Planctomycetota bacterium | reverse complement strand
CTATGTCGGGGGGTACAAGCTCATCGAGTCGATCCTTCGCTATGCCGACCGGCTCACCGACGCCGACATCGCCCGATCGTTCCACCCCGGTCCCCTCCGCAGGCTCGCACGCCGGTTCCACAACTTTCTCGGGTCCGCCACCGACTCCCTCCGCGACGTGCTGTCGCTGGTGGATAGAGCAACATCTCCTCTGTAAATCCTGGTTTTCAGCGGTGGATCATCTGGCTTCCATGGTCAGGTAGGCACGTTCGGTTTCCCAATCGTCACTGATCTCTGAGCGGACCGCAGAGGCGAGTCGCAGGAGCAACGCTTCGTTCGGCAAGAGCGTTGCGACCCGAGTCCGTCATTTGATTTCCTTGTTGAGTCGCTCGAGCCCGTTGGTCGTGCGGAGTCGCCGCCGGTGGGCGGCGCGCACCCGAAGGACGGTGAGGGCCTCGGGCACGTTCTCTTCGAGCAAGGCTGCGAGTCGCGGAGCGGCTTTCTGGTAGCGGGTCACGACGTGGCGGAGCCGCCGCTCGGCCTCGGCAGGCTCGTCGGTCGAAGGGTGGCCGATCGCCGCCACGCCCGGCCTACGCTTCGCCGAGTCGCGAAGGCCGCAGCGGCCCATTGTCCGAAGGAGGCTCGTGACGCTCGCGTGGGCCACGTGCGTCGCAGGGCGCTGCCCACTGCCGTCCCGAGCACCGAACTTTTTCGCCGCCGCGCTGGACCGGACAAGCGACGCGCCCCGACGCCGCCCCGCGGGCCGGCCGTGCCCCGGTCACTCGGAGCCCACCACGGTGCCCAGGAACGCGGGGAGAGGAGTCCGCGGCGGATCCGATCGTCACCGCGACCGCCGTCGAACGTCCCGCTCCCGAGAACTCTGACGTCGTCGAACTCGAGGAGGTCGTCGCCTCCGCCCTGTAAGGTGAACACCTGGAGTTTCCCCGCCAGTGTCTTGAGTTGCACGACATCATCACCGCTCCCGGCACTGACGCCGATCGACCCTTCCGCAGGCGCCGATTTGACGTCGATCGTGATGGCGTTGGCGGCCGCATCGCCGGTGAGCGCAACGACGCCGTTGTTCGACGTCAGCACCACGTCGCCGGCCATCGCATGGCGGTCTTCGAGACGTTGGGGGCCGTGCAGATGGCACGGTATGGGTCGGGATGCGCGACGGACGCGTGGGTCTCTTCGTGGGAGGGGGTACCGGTGCCTTGCCCGCCAGCCGAGGCGCTTTCCGCCGCCGCTTTTGACCGATGTGTTTTGGCCGCCAACCGAAATCCGGGCTGGCCCCACGAACGTCCAGCCGCGCTTCCCGACGGCGTTGCCCACGTGGTATGCTCCTCACCGGGTGGGGGAGACCGAGTGGCACGGTACGCCTGGGCCGGAACAAGGCCCAACGGAGGTGTTGCATGGCCTGGTTCGTGCAGATCATGGGGGAGATGGTCGGACCATATTCCAATGCCGAGTTCAAGCGATTGGCCGATACAGGTCGCGTGCAACCGGATTCTCCGGTGGCCCGTGACCGCGTAGGCCCCTGGGTGATGGCCGCGGCCGTCAAGGGACTTTTTGACGGCGCTGCCGACACCGCGGTCTCTTCGGCCGCGAAGGTCGACGACGAGCGAACGACGACGCCGACCAGCACCGTCTCCGAGGCGACGGCCAAAGGGCAACGTTACAAGGTTCTGACGCAGCGCGACCGATACTTCGCAGGAAAGTTTGACCCGGATCGACTTGAGGATGCGATCAACGCCTATGCGGATGACGGCTGGAGGGTCTGCGGCATGGCGACGACGCTGTTCACCAGTCTGGCTGGCAAACGCGAAGAGGTGCTCGTGCTGATGGAACGCATCGAGGCATGAACGCCCAGCACAGGTTCCGAGTTGACTCAGACCGCGCGCCCCTGGTATCGTCTCGCTGGGATAGCGGTGTTTCCACCCGTGGCCATTCGACGGAGGCCCTCGGCGACGGATGTTTCATCCCGTGGATCGCAGCCATGGCATCCCGTCACTCAACCGGCGTTCAGTCGCCCTCGCGGGTGCATCGCCCCGTGTGCCGGACGATGTGTGCAATCTCGTTGCTCGCATCGACGGCGGCGGCCGCCGACCCTGATTTCGCCCGGGACGTCCGGCCGATCCTCGAGCGGCACTGCTACGCCTGCCACGGTTCGGATGAGCAGACGAGCAGCTACCGCCTCGACGTGCGGGAACGGGCGATCCAGGGAGGCGACAGCGGGCAGGTGGCCATCGTGCCGCACGACTCGGCCGCGAGCCTGCTGATCCGACTCGTCAGTCACCCCGACCCTACGCGGCGGATGCCGCCGGCCGACGCCGACGTGCCCCCCCTGTCCGCCGAACAGATCGCTACCCTGGCGGCCTGGATCGACGCCGGGCCGTCGTGGCCCGACGACCTGGCCGGTGCCGCGGCCGATCGCCGTCACGACCACTGGGCCTGGCAGCCGGTGCAGCGCCCGCCGCTGCCGCCCGACGGCCCTCCCCATCCGATCGATCGTCTGCTCGTCGCCGCCGCCACCGAGGGCGGGAACCTCGCGGCCCAGGCCGAACCGCGGGCCCTGCTGCGGCGGCTGACCTACGACCTCACCGGCCTGCCACCATCGGCCGACGAGGTGGCGGCCTTCGAGCGCGACCACTCGCCAGCCGCCTACGAGGCGGTGGTGACGCGGCTCCTGGATTCGCCCCGCTACGGCGAACGCTGGGGACGCAAGTGGCTCGACGTCGTCCGCTACGCCGACACTGCCGGCGACACAGCCGACTTCCCGGTCATGGACGCCTGGCGGTATCGCAACTGGGTGATCGACGCCTTCAATCGCGACCTGCCCTACGACGAGTTCCTGCGCCAGCAACTGGCGGGTGACATCCTCGCGGAACTGCCCGACGCCGGGACGGCCGACATGGTCACCGCCACGGGCTACTGGGCCCTGGCCCGGCGGTTCGGCGCCGATGGGGACAAGGACATGTATCTCACCTATGACGACGCCATCGACAACCTCGGCCAGGCGGTGCTCGGCCTGTCGATCGCCTGCGCACGGTGCCATGACCACAAGCACGATCCGATCACGACCCGCGACTACTACGGCTTGTACGGGATGTTGGCGAGCACGACCTTCGCCTTCCCCGGCACGGAACTCAAGCCCCAGCCGCGGGACATGGTGCCCATCATGTCGGGGGCCGAGAAGGCGAGGATGACCGCCTGGAGCACCGACCTTACCCGGCTCGAGGCCGAGATCGCCCGGTGCGACGCCGATGCCGTAGCCCAGGCCCGGCAGGCCGACACGCTCGCCCCGCTGCTCCAGGAATTGGCCGCCGGCGAACTCGAGGCGCACGGGGGCCAGGACGTCACGCTGCCGGCCGCGGCCCCCGTGGTGTCGCTCGCGGCCGGCGAGCTGCTGCAGCTCTCGATCCTGATGCGGGGCAACGACGGGGGCGACTCCACGCTCGTCGACCTCGTCATCGAGGAACAAGAGGGTGCGGGCCGCCGCTGGAGTGCGGTGGAGGATCTCGTGCCCGACCTTCACCAGGAGGGCGTGGGGGCGATGCGAACCGACGGTCGAGGCAACGCCGCGACCTGGCTGCTCTACGACCTCGAGAACGGCTGCTCGCTGCTCGACTCGTTCGAGCCGCGGCTGTTCGGCACCGAAGGCGTGCCGGCGTGGCGTCGCGGGAACTTCCCCCTGGCCTTCGTCAACACGCGCGACGAACCGGTGCGGCTGCAGACGATCACCGCGCCGCCAAAGTCGCTCGCGCTCCATCCCGGGCCGCGGGCCGGCGTGGCCCTGGCCTGGCGGGCCCCGATCGGCGGCCGCTTCAGCGTTCGCGGCCGGGTGCAGAAAATCGACCCCGGCGGCGACGGCACCGCCTGGCGTCTCGACACGCGGGCCGATCTCCGCGACCACTTCCTGGCCGGTCGGATCGTGGCCGACGCCCGCCGCCGCGCGGTGGCCGCCCGCGACACCCACCTGGCCAAGAAGGTGCCCGAGCGTTTCGCCTACGCCGTCCGCGAGCGTGAGGCCATCGCCAACGCCCGGATCATGTTGCGGGGCGACCCCGAGAAGCCCGGGGCCGAGGTGCCCCGCAAGAACCTCGACCTGTTCGGCGGCCAGATCGTGGAGCGGGGCAGTGGTCGCCGCGAGCTGGCGACGTGGCTGTGCCGCGCCGAGCATCCACTCACGGCCCGCGTGATGACCAACCGCATCTGGCAGGGGCACTTTGGCCGCGGCGTCGTCGGCACGGCCAACGACTTCGGCACCCACGGCATGCCCCCGACTCATCCGCAGCTACTCGACTGGCTGGCCGACGAGTTCGCGCGGCAGGGCTGGAGCATCAAGGCCCTGCATCGCTTGATCGTGACCAGCGCTGCCTACAGGCAACGCTGCGACGCGGCCGGCTCGGCCTATCCGCAGCGGCGACGGCGCCTGGAGGCCGAGGAGATCCGCGACACCTTGCTCGACGTCGCGGGGCTCCTCGATCTGACGCCTGGCGCGGCCCATCCCTTCAAGGCGACCAGCGGCTACCGATACTCGCAGCATAAGCCCTTCGACGAGTTCTTCGAGACCCGGAAACGCAGCATCTACCTGATCACGCTCCGCCTGCGCCGGCACCCGATGCTCGGCCTGTTCGACGGCGCCGACCCCAATGCCGCCACCCCCGGCCGCGAGGTGAGCACGGTGCCGACACAGGCCCTCTACTTCCTCAACGACGCCTTCTTCCACGATTGTGCCGCCGCCTTCGTGGGGCGGACGGCGAGTCCGGCTGCCGACGACCGCCGCCGCCTCGACGCCGCCTGCCGGCTCGCCTTTCAGCGGCCCGCGACGGCGGCGGAGGCCGAACGGGCCAGCCGATTCCTGGATGAAGTCGCCACGCACCTGGCCGACCTGCCGACCGACGACCGTCGCGATGCCGCCTGGGTCGCCCTGGCACGGGTGCTGCTGGGCAGCAACGAGTTCGTGTTTCTCGACTGAGTGAAGGGGAGAGTGACGTGGAGGGCGCACGTTTCGACTGGTCGCGACGCGGCTTCGTCCGCTCGCTGGCAGCCGGCTCGGCCCTGATGCCGGCCCTCGTCCGGCAGGTGGCGGCGGCGGACCACGGCTCCGCGAGTGATCCGCTGACCACCCGTCCACCGCACTTCACGCCCCGGGCCACGCGGATGATTTTCCTCTACTTCAGCGGCGGCGTGTCGCACGTCGACGCCTGGGATCCCAAGCCCCGGCTGTTCGCCGACCACGGCAAGCCGATGACAGTCGACGACCCAGCGGCGAAGGCGATCGGGGCCTACACGAGCGGCTTCGTGAAACGGCCGAAGTGGGCGTTTCGCAAGCGCGGCCGGAGCGGCATCGAGGTCAGCGACCTGTTTCCCCGGATCGCCGAATGTGTCGATGACATCGCACTGGTCCGCTCGATGCACACGTCGCACCAGAACCATTACAACGCGACCCTGGGCATCCACACCGGCTCCTTCACCTTTGCCCGACCCAGCATGGGCTCATGGGTCAGTTACGGCCTCGGCACCGAGAACGCCAACCTGCCGTCCTACGTGGTGCTCGCGCCGCATGCGCCCTACGCGGGTGCCCAGGTCTGGGCGTCGGACTTCCTGCCGGCCTGTCACCAGGGCACGCGGGTGATCCCCGGCGCCGAGCCGCTGCCGAATCTCACCCGCCGCGGCCGCAGCGAGCGAGTGCAGGCGTTGGAACTGGCCTCGCTCAGGCAGTGGAACCGGGAACACCTCGCCGCCCGCGCGGGCGACCCCCTGCTCGCCGCCCGGCTGCGGTCGTTCGAGACCGCCTTCGGAATGCAGATGGAGGCGCCCGAGGCATTTGATTTTTCGCGCGAGAGTGATGCCACGCTCGCCCTCTACGGCCTGCAGCGTGGCCAGACGACCGGGTATGGCTGGCAGTGTCTGGCCGCCCGCCGGCTCGTGGAACGCG
>VGYP01000182.1 GCA_016872955.1 Planctomycetota bacterium | reverse complement strand
GGGCTTGGTCCGCCACCAGCTTCTTCAGCCTCGAGTTTTCCTTCTAGAGCTCCTGAAGCTGCTTCGCCATCTTCGGATCCAGCCTGCCGAACTTCGTCCGCCAGCGGTAGTACGTCTGCTGGCTGATCCCAAAGCGTCGGCAGACGTCGGGCACGCTCGCACCCTTCCCAAGGTCTACGTCAGCTTGCCGAAGCAGGCCCACGATCTGCTCTGTACTGCATCGCTTCTTCATTCGAGAACCCTTTCCAGCCTCCGATGGAGCACGAGGATTCCCTCACAAGAGCTGGGTCACCATTTGGGGAGGCGGGCCGAACGGAACGCGAGGTGAAGGCGGCTCCCGCTCGATCCTTGGTCGTCGTGACCCGGATTGTGGGGTCCCGCCCCGGGGCCAAGCGGGTTTCGCATGACCCGGCTGCTGGGCCAGGTCGTGGCAGAGTAGGCTCGGTCGTGCGTGGCTGCGGGCATTCGGCCCTCGTCGCGTTCCGCCATGCCAGACAACCGCCCCGGCCGTTCCCTCTTCCGCCTGCTCGTGCTGCCGGTGGTGGGTCTCGTCCTGGCCGCCGTCGTGGCCAACGTCGCGTTTGCAGCCCTGCTCGCCGCCCGCCGGGCCCAGGAGGCCGCCCGCGATCAGCAGGCGCAGGTGGCCGCCGCGTTGGAAGCGTCGCGTGTGGCACTCTCGCCCCAGGTGCTCGACACGTTGCGGCAACTGACCGGTAGCGACTTTCTCGTCTGGAACGCCGCGGGCCGCACGGCCGGCCATACGACGCTGCCTGCCGACCTGCTCGGTCGGCATCCGGCCGAACGGATCGCCGCGGCCGCCGAGGGCACCGTCGTGCTCGACGGTCGCCGCTACCACGTCGGCACCGCCCGCTCGAGTGGCGTCCGCCCCGAGACGGTGCTCGTGCTGACCCCGGTCCGGAGTCAGGTGCGCACCTCGCTGGAAGCGATGGGGCCGGTGCTCGCCGTCGCCGTGGCAACGCTGGCGGTGCTCGTGCCGGTCGGACTGGTGGCCACCGCCCGGCTCGCGCGGAGGATCATGGCCGTGGAACGGCACGTGGCGACGATCGCCCAGGGAAGGTTCGGCGAGAGGCTCACCGACACCGTGGCCGGCCGTCGTACGGCGGTCGACGACATCGGCCGACTCGTCGCAGGCGTCAACCACTTGAGTGGCACCCTGTCCGACCTGCGGACGAGTCTCGTCGCCGGCGAGCGGCAGCGGCTGCTGGGTCAGTTGGCAGCCGGCTTCGCCCACGAACTGCGAAACGCCGTCACCGGCGCTAAGCTCGCGATCGAACTGCACCGCCGCCGTTGTCCGGCCACCGACGAGCGCGACCAGAGTCTGGCCGTCGCCATCCGTCAGCTCGACATCCTCGAGGAGGCGGTCCGTGGCCTGTTAACGCTCGGCCGGCCCAGCGAGGCGGCAGCCGGCCCGGTCGACCTGGCGACCCTTGTCGGCGAGGTCCGCGATCTGACCGGCGCCCGCTGCGACCACGCCGGGGTCTCACTGGTTGTCGTCCTGCCGCCGGTGCTGCCGACGTTCGGCGGCCGCCGGGACGCACTGCGGGCGGCGCTGGTCAACCTCGCCCTCAACGCAATCGACGCGGCAGGCCGCCACGGGCACGTCCGGATCGCCGTCGAGCCTGCCGATCGCTGCCTGCACCTGGTCGTCGAAGACGACGGGTCGGGCCCCCCTGCGTCACTCGCCGACTCGCTCACCGAGCCCTTCGTGACCGGCAAGCAGGAGGGTGTCGGCCTGGGCCTGGCCGTCGCCAGAGCCGTGGCCGAAGAGCACGGCGGTAGGCTGTCGTGGAGCCGCCGCGATGGGCGGACTCGCTTCGTAATCACCGTGCCGCTGCCCGGCGGCAACCTGTCGCCGGAGAGCTGGTCATGAGCCAGATCCTGATCGTCGACGACGAGCCGGCCATCGGCTGGAGCCTGAAGGAACTGCTCCGTGACGGCGGCCACGAGGTTGCACTGGCCGCCGACGTGGCCGGCGCGGACCAGGCGGCCGCACGCGACAGGCCGGCCTGCATCCTGCTCGACGTCCGACTCGGCGGCGAGGATGGCATCGCGGCTCTGCCCCGGCTCCGCGCGGCGGCCGGCGGCGCTCCGGTGGTGGTGATGACCGCCTTCGGCGACCTCGACACGGCCGTACGGGCGGTACAGGCCGGCGCCTTCGACTACCTCGTCAAACCCTTCGATCTGGAGCGGGTGGCCGAGGTGGTGCGCCGGGCCTTGGCCGAAGGGCCGACCACCATGGCGGAGGCCGAGCCGGTCTTCGATGCCGACGACCACCGTCCGCTCGTCGGGTCGTCACCCGCCATGCAGGAGATCTACAAGCAGGTGGCACTGGTGGCGGCGAGCGACCTGCCGGTGCTGGTCACGGGGCCGGCAGGCACCGGCAAGGACGTCGTGGCCTGGGCAATCCACGCGTATTCCCGCCGTCGGCAGCAGCCGCTGGTGACCACCAATCTCGCGGCCCTCGCGCCAGCTGCGATCGAGGGGGAACTCTTCGGGCATGCGTCCGGCGACCGGGAACGGCCCGGCCTGATCGAACTCGCCGCCGGTGGCACAATCGTCCTCGACGAGATTGACCAGGCTCCCGCCGAGGTGCAGGTGAAACTCCTCCGCATGCTGGAGACGGGTGAGAGCGTCCGCGTGGGCGAGGCGGCAGCCCGTCGCATCGACATCCGCGTGATCGCCGCCACCGACCGCGATCTGTCCGACCCGCCGGCGGCCGGCTCCTTCCGCCACGACCTGCGGCAACGGCTGGCCGTGTTCACGATCCGTATGCCGACGCTCGCGGAACGGCCCACCGACGTCGAACCGCTGGCCCGTCACTTCCTGACCCGTCACGCCGCCGGGCGGCCGGGCGGCCCGCCGGCCATGTCGGCCGAGTTCCTGGCCGCACTGGAGCGGCGACCCTGGCCGGGCAACGTCCGTGAACTCAAGCACGCCGTCGAATACGCCGCCGTGATGGCCCGCGGCGGCACGCTGCGGCCCGAGCACCTGCCCCGCCTGTCGCCGGCCACCGACGCTCCGGGCGACGCGAATCTCACCGCCGCGGCTACCCGGGTGGGTGCCGCGGTCAAGGAATGGTCGGCGGCCGCCCGTCGCGAACTCGCCGGGCTTCCCGAACCCGACCTCCACCATCGCGCCGTCCAGCTCGTCGAGGCGATGCTGCTGCGCGAGGCACTGGCCCACACCGGCGGCAATCGCACCGCCGCAGCCAAGCTCCTGGGCCTCGACCGGGCCACGCTCCGCACGAAACTGCGGGCCCTCGGGATCGACGACTGAGCGGCGAAAAGTTCACCGCCCCCCGCGGGAAGATTCACCGGCCGAACGGCCGCCCCGTCGCGATATCTTCGAATATCGCTTTCGAGGAGGTCCCGATGGATCGCGTGTCGCCTAGCGCCCGCCGCTGCCGCCGTGGCTTCACGCTGGTCGAGTTGCTCGTCGTGATCGCGATCGTCGCCGCGCTCATCGGCCTGCTCATGCCGGCCGTGCAGAGCGCCCGCGAGTCGGCCCGCCGGACGCAGTGCATGAGCAACCTGCGTCAGATGGCACTGGCCACGCTCGTCTACGAGAGCACGAAGCGGCGGCTGCCGCCGAGCATGATCCACAAGCCCGGCACCGCGTTCGCCAGTAACAACGGCTCCTGGGGCGTGCATGGTCGGATTCTGTCCTACATCGAGGAGGCCGCCGCCGCGATCAAGGTGAACCTCGAGATCGCCTGGGATCAGCCGCCCAACAGCGCCACCGGCGTGGCCACCACCCGCATCGCGGTGTTCGGGTGTCCGAGTGAGGCCAACGCCACGATGCGGACCAAGAATGGACTGCCCTACGTGTTTCCCCACAACTACGGCTTCAACTTCGGCACCTGGTTCGTCTACGACCCCGCCACCGGCGACGGCAGCAACGGCGTCTTCTTCCCGAACTCCCACCTCAAGGCCGGCCAGGTCTCCGACGGGATGAGCAGGACGCTCTGCGTGGCCGAGGTGAAGGCCTTCACACCCTACGTCCGCAACACGTCCGACCCGGGCGGCGCCTACCCGCCCCGCTCACCCCCGACCGACGCCGCTGCGATCGCGGCCCTGGCGGCGGGTGGCGACGCGAAGCTCGGTCCTGCCACCAACGACTGCACGGGCCATACCGAGTGGCCCGACGGCCGCGTCCACCACGGTGGCTTCACCACCACCTTTCCTCCCAACACGAAGGTGCCCTTCGAGCGGAACGGCCAGCCCTACGACATCGACTACAGCTCACGACAGGAGGGCTCGAGCGCCTCCGCCAAGACCTTCGCCGCCATCACGGCCCGCAGCTACCACGGCGGGATCGTCAACGCCGCGATGCTCGACGCGTCGGTGCACGCCGTGGGCGAGGAGATCGACCCCCTCATCTGGCAGGCGCTCAGCACCCGGGCGGGCGGCGAGCCCGGCGGCGTGATCAGGTGACCAGGTGACCGGCGGCGGGGCCAGGCAACGCGGCCGCCGATGTGGTAGCGGGCTGGCGACCGGGTCGCGGCCCCGGCGACTCCTGGGTCCGCACCGGCCCCAACCAGCCAGTGGAGCGGCGGCAGATTGAGGACGCCTTCGGCACGCGCGAACTCGAGGAACTCGCCCGCCGCCCCAGGGGTCGATCGCGATCAGCTCGCCGAGGTGCTCGCCACGCACATCCCGCGGATCATCGACGAGCTGACCCCCGGCGGCCAGCTGCCGCGTCGCTGACGCCCGGCGGCGCCGCACGGACGGCACAGACGGCAAGGCTCCACTCTCCCGTCGAGTTTATGCAGTCGCGCCGAGGCGACGTCGATATCCACCCTGGGGCCGGTCGTGACCGGCTCCGCGCCCCGTCCGGCGGTCACCCGTCGCCGGGCGGAGGCCGCACCACCGTCACAATCGCCCCCGGATCGCCCGGAGAGTCCGCTCCCATGCCGTCGTCCCCGCGTCGCCCCGCCAAGAAATCAGCGGCCGTCCAGAACCCGCTGGAAACCTACCTGCGGGACATCAACGAGACGGCCCTGCTGACGGCCGAGGAGGAGCGTCGGCTGGCCACGTCGATCCGCTCCGGCGACGCCCTGGCCCGCGATCACATGGTGCGGGCCAACCTCCGGCTGGTCGTCAACATCGCCCGTGGCTACGGCAACCGTGGTCTGCCGCTGCCGGATCTCATCGAGGAGGGCAACCTCGGCCTGCTGCGGGCCGTGGAGGGTTTCGATCCCACGATAGGCACCCGGTTCAGCACCTACGCCAGCTACTGGATTAAGCAGTCGATCAAGCGGGCGCTGATCAACTCCGGCAAGACGATCCGCATCCCGGCCTACATGGTCGAGCTGCTCTCGAAGTGGCGGCGGGCCACGCTGCGGCTCTCGGAGTGCCTGGGCCGGACACCCACGCCCGAAGAGGTGGCCCGGATGCTCGGCCTGGCTCGCAAGAAGCTGCCGATCATCAAGAAGGCGATTCACGTCCACCAGGCCTCGCCCCACACCGAACCGACCGAGGGAGGCTGGTCGCTCGGCGAACTGGTGATGGACGAGAACACCCGCTGCCCAGCCGATGTCATGCTCGACGAGGACACGCTGCGGCACGTCCTTAAGCGGATCGCGGATCTCGACGAGCGGGCTGGCACGATCATCAGGCTCCGCTTCGGCCTCGGCAACCGCCAGCCCATGACGCTCAAGGAGATCGGTGCGGTGCTGGGCCTGACCCGTGAGCGGGTCCGTCAGATCGAGAGCGAGACGCTGGCCACGTTGGCGCTCGAACTCGACGCCGTGCCCCGCACGAGCGGCACGATCCGACGCGGCGCCTGACCACGCGCCACCGTCCCCTCCGTCCCGCGAGCCCACGCCATGGACCTGACGCGGCTGATCCGTCCGGTGCCCGACTTTCCCAAGCCCGGCATCCTGTTCCGCGACATCACGCCGCTGCTGGCCGACCCCAAC
>VGYP01000181.1 GCA_016872955.1 Planctomycetota bacterium | reverse complement strand
ACGTCGAGATGCACCTCATCTGTCCGTCCGATCGTGGGCAGGCTGATGAGGAGGAGGAGAGCGGCACATAGACGTCGCAGGGTCATTGACATGGAATACTCCTTGAAAAAAAGGAATCGACAGGAGGCAGAGTCGTGGAAGGGTGTCGCGGGGCTCACTTCGGGATGCAGAAGTTGTCGGTCGGTGTCTGCGTCTCGGCCCATTCCGCGACCGTTTCGGCAGACACGATCGCGACGTGCCAGTCGGCGTACAGCAGGTGCGAGGCGCCGCCGTGTCGATGCACCGCGGCGTCGGTCTCGATCGCCTGGAAGACCCGCCTGCGGGCGAGGTTCGTACGGGTGAACCAGCCGTGGTTATGGGCGTGGTCGTTCTCGATCGAGGGCAGCTTGAGGTCAGCGATCTCGAAGCCGACGAGTGTCTTCGAGGCGGCCGTGAGCCGGTTGATGTTGGTGATGAACAGGTCGAGCGGCTCGTCGGTCAGGTAGGCGTTCATGACGTACGACGTCAGCCGCTCGGCCCGCCGGCCCGGTCCGTTCTTGTCGTCGGGGCAGATGCGAACGTCGTCCACGCGCTCGAGAAACGGCGCCACGGTGAAGATCCACGACCGCGTCTCGTCGTTGGCGGCGTTGTGGCACGACAAGGGGAACTTGCCCCGATGGGCGTCGCATTAAAGCCCCATCGCGAGGCCGACCTGCCTGAGGTTACTGCTGCACTGGGTGCGGCGGGCGGCGGCCCGCACGCTCTGCACGGCCGGCAGGAGCAGTCCCACGAGCGTACCGATGATCGCGATCACCACGAGGAGCTCCACGAGCGTGAATCCGCTCGGCTGTCCGGCACGGCGAGCGTTATAGATGCAATACGGTTGCATAACGAACAACGGCGGGCCACCTAGGTTTTGGCCATTCCGCAACCATGTCCACGCGCATTTCCGAGCCGATGGGCAGCTGGTGTGGCCGCTGCCGCGTTTTCCGGCGATTAATCAGCTGCTCCCGGAACGGCTGCCCCACCCCCGCGAGTGGGGTTTGTCTGGCGTCGGCGCGGAGACCTCCGAGTCCGGCCACCGGCGGCTTCGTTGATGCCTCGTGCCCGCCGGGACTCAAAGGCTGGGGATGTCGATCACGGGCAGCTCGTCGGGCGAGGCTTGAAAGACGTCGCGGTCGTCATAGACCTGGAGGAGTTCGCCCATGTCACGTGGCGACTACAGCCCACAGGCCCGCGTGAGTGCCGCCCTGATCGCGTCGAGAGTCGGGACTGAACGCGCGCCCCAGTGCGTTGCCTGGCAGGGCCTCGAAGTCCCCCTCGACGCGGATCAGCCGGCTGCACTCCTCCCGATAGCACGGCGCGCCGTAGGCGGCCATCCCCATCACCGGCCACTCGTCGTCGAGGGGGCGGAAACCGAGGAAGTCGGTGACCGCCGCGTATGCCATCCCCAACGACTTCGGAAAGGCCACGCTGGCCCACTTCTGCAACGCCCCCCGCAGCCCTGCGCCGATCCACCGGCGTGTCGATCTCGGCAATGCCGACGGTGACGACGATGGCCGCCGCGTCGAACCCGCTCTGGAACGGGACGCCGGCGGCGTGCGTCTCGTGGTGGGCGACCTCGACCAGTTCCGCCCGGGCCCCGAACTCCCGCCCTAGCCGCTGCCAGAGATGCCAGTAGCGCTGACGCTTGACGTGCGCCGGCAGGGCCGAGGCGTCCCCGCTCAGCAGCCGGAGGCTGTGCGGCAGATGCCGCAGGACGTGCCCGGCGTGGGCGATGATCTCCAGCCGATTGATCCACGGCACGGCGACCACGTCGATCTCCGCCGGCCGCAGCCCGGCCAGCGCGAGGCACTCGGCGACGGCGCGTGCCGGAAAGTCGACGGCGGGCTTGCGGCGGGTGATCTTCTCCTCTTCGACGGCTGCCGCGACCACCCCGTCGCGGATGACGCAGGCACTCGCGTCATGATTGAAGGCGTTGATCCCGAGGACGTTCATCGGCACCGGCCTTCCCTGGACGACCGCGTCGCGACGCGGCATCCGGTCGATCGCAGGATAGCGGCGTCGACGGGCCGCTCACAACCGGCGACGGCTTGTGGAATCACCGGCGCCCGGACTATTCTCGCTACGACGTGACCGTCGGGTGATGCCGCGATCGTCGCAGTCCCCGGCCCCCCGGCAGCCAGCCGATACCGACGCAGCGCGTGAGCGAATGAAACCGGTCGGCAGCGGCCCGCACGGACACGTCCCGCGGCCGCTCCTCGCACTGGCGCTCGCCTGCGCCGCGGCGGCCGGGCGATCCGAGGACTGGCCCGTCCATCGGCACGACCGCCTGCGCACGGCCGTGTCCGGCGAGCAGCTCGTGCTGCCGCTCGCGAACGTCTGGCGGTTCCGTGCCCGCGTCGCCACGGGGGCCCCGCCGGTGCAGCGGAGCACGATCGATCGCGAGGCCCCGAATGCCCTGTTCAACGGCGGCCACACCTGGTTCGCACCGGCCACGCCCGACGAGTCGCGCTGGGCGCTGCCGATCACCGCGGCCGGGGAGAGCCTCTACTTCACGAGCCACGACGGCCGGATCGTCTGCCTGGCCGCAGCCACGGGGGAGGTCCGCTGGGAGTTCCTCACCGCGGCGGCGGTCACCCAGGCGGCGAACGTCTGCGCCGGCCGCGTCCACGCCGGCAGCGACGACGGCCACGCCTACGCCCTGGCGGCCGACACCGGGAAGCTGCTCTGGAAGTACAAGGCAGCGCCGGCCGACCGCTGGGTGATCTCGTACGACCGGCTGTCGAGCCTCTGGCCGGTCCGCACCGACGTGCTGGTGGACGACGGCGTGGCCTACTTCGCGGCCGGCATCTTCCCGTACGACGGGGTCTACGTGCACGCCGTCCGCGCCGCCGAAGGCACGCCCGTCTGGCAGCCGGGGGGCGTTCCCTTCTCGGGCAACGGGCTGTCGGGCTATCCGCTGCTGACCCGCGACATGTACCACTGCCCGGTCGACCTCAAGGGCTTCAATCGCTGGCCGATGTTCCGGCGCGGCGACGGGGTGTACGACTGGACGGCCGCTGATCCGGAGCGGGCGACCGCCCACTTCTGCCGCGGCAACGGCCGCGAGTCCCAGGACCTGGGCGTGTTCCGCGACGGCGTGCAGTACATGGGCAGCTTCGCCAAGCGGCTCGAGGCGGACGGCAAGCAGACCACGCTCTGGCAGCGCGAGGTCGACCGCTGGTACGACCCGTCGAAGTGCATCCTGGCGGGCGACACGCTCTTCTACCTGGCGGACGACAAGGCCATCTGGGGGGCGCCCCGTCCGCAGGGCGGCGAGGGGGGCGCCGTGATCGCCCGGCGGGCGACGGACGGCGAGGAGCTCTGGTCGTTCACGTTCGCCGAGCGGCCGCACGACCTGATCGTTGCCAACGGCCGCCTGTTCGTCTCCACCCGCCAGGGCACGATCTACGCGTTCGCGCCGCACGGCCAGCCGGCGCGGGATACCGTCGACGAGCCGACCCGGCCGGCCCCCTTCGCCGATGGCGCGGCGGCGGAGGCGACCCGGGCCGCGGCCGAGTCGATCGTGGCGGCGACCGGCGTGAAGGCGGGATACGCCGTCGTGCTCGACTGCGAGGATGGCGGGCTCGCCTGGCAGTTGGCCGTCACGACGCGGCTGTACGTCGTCGCCGTGTTCGCCGATGCGGAGCGGGCGCAGGCCGCGCGGGAACGCTTCGCCGCGGCCGACCTGCACGGCTCCCGGGTGGCGGTCTGGCACGGCCCGCCGGGAGCACGGCTGCCGGTGCCCGCGCGGGTGGTCGATCTGGTGACCTCCGAGGCGACGCTCTCGGGGGCCGCCCCGCCGGCCGCGCTCGATGAGGTGACGAGGATGCTCAAGCCGATCCGCGGCACGGCCTGCTTCCTCGCCCTGCGGCAGTCGCGGCCCCCCGCGTCGTGGGCCGCCTTGACCGGCGCGGCGGACGGGACCGCGGCGGCCCCTGCGGCCGCGGCCGCGGCGTGGACCCAGGAAGCCCGCGGAAACGACTGGGCCGCGACGTTCGTCCGCCCGGCGCTCGCGGGGGCCGGCGCCTGGGGGGCGCACCGCGGCGGGCCGGAGAACACCAACTGCAGCCACGACGCGGCCCTGCGCGGCCCGCTCGGCGTCGCCTGGTACGGCGCCCCGTCGGTGCGCCGGGGCAGCTACGCCCCGCCACTGCTCGCCGGCGGCGTCCTGCTCTGCGTCATCGACGACCACCACCTCGCGGCCCACGACCAATACAACGGGCGGCTGCTCTGGAGCCACGCCGCCGAGGGGATCGGGGCGAGCGTGCTCGCGCACGGTGCGGCCGGGGGGAACCTGCTGTTCACAATCCACGGCGGCCGCTGCCTGCGGATGCGACTCTACGAGGGGGGCGCGCCGACCGGGGTCCCCTGCCCTTTCGCCGGCGGCGAATGGACGGCGCTGGCCGTGAGCCGCGACGGCCAGACGCTCTGGGGCCAGGCCCGACGGCGAAACGAGAAGAACGAGGTCGTGTGGGGGGGCATCTTCGCCATCGACACGCAGACGGACCGCACGCTGTGGACGAGCGGCGGCCCGGACGCGGGGGCCGCGCAGGCCGGCGCCGGCCCCGCCGGGGGCTGGCAGTCCTGGAACGCGATCGCGGACGGCCGGATCTACGTCGTCGGTCCCGCGGACGAGCGCACCCGCCGGCAGGCCATCGACGAGACGCGGGCCTACTTGGTGGAGCATCACGCGGACCAGGTCGAGGCCTTCGACAAGGAGGTGCAGTCCGACCAACGGGCCCTGCGCACGCTCTCGGCCCTCGATGCCCGGACCGGCAGGCATCTCTACGATCACGGCATCGACATGACCCACACCGGCGTGTTCGCCGCCCGCTCGGGCCACGTCGTCGGGATGACCACGCAGGGGGTCGACCGGCACCGCAAGAATCCGATCGGCGGGCCGCCCAGCCAGGGGCTGGGCGTCTGGGACGGGGCCACCGGCCGGCTGCGCTGGAAGCGCCCGGGCGACTACACGTACACGCCGGTGGTCACCGACACCACGATCTACGCCGAGCCCTGGGCCTACGACCTGACGACCGGCCGGCGGGTGACGCGGATGCACCCCGTCAGCGGCCGGGAGACCGACCTCTGCTGGCTTCGCAAGGGGAAGCACTGCGGCGGCTACAACGGCTCCGAGCACTTCCTGTTCGGCCGCAACATGGGCGTGGGAATCTTCGACACGCTGCACGACGACGGGATGTACACCTTCTGGCACAGCCGCGTCGCCTGCTCGACCGACGTCGCCACCGGCGGCGGGATGATGATCAAGCCCCCCTACGCGCTGGGTTGCTCCTGCCCCTGGTCGCTCCCCTTCACGGTGGCGCTGGCCCCGGTGGACGAGCCGCCCGAGGCGTCGTTCGACATGGCGCTCGTCGGCCCCGCCCTGCCGGTGCGGCACGTGCGGCTGAACTTCGGGGCCGAGGGGGAGCGGCGCGACCGGGAGGGGCACGTCTGGCTGCAGGCGGGCCGGCGCCAGCACGGCCTCTACCAGCACGTCGAGTCGAACTACACGCCGACGTGGACCCGTTACCCGGGCGTGAAGGACTTCCAGGCCTTCGTCCGGCGCAGCAACGTCCACACCGCGATCGCCGACACCGACCTCGACTTCGTCTTCACCTGCGGCGAGCGCGGCATGCAGCGCTGCGTCGTGCCGCTCACCGGGCCGGACGACCCCCCGGGCACGTACCTGCTCCGGCTCGGCTTCTGCGGGCTCCCCGGCGAGCGGGTCGGGCAACGGGTGTTCGCCATCCGCGTCAACGACGAGACGGTGGAGGACAACTTCGACGCCTGGCGGGAGGCGGGGGGCGCGGATCGGGCGGTGTGGCGGGAGTTCACGGTGTCGGGCCGGCCGGAGGCGGTGATCGAGTTCGTGGCCGCGAAGCCCGAGCCGACGCTCGAAGAGGTGCCGATCGTGGCCGCGCTGGAAGTG
>VGYP01000180.1 GCA_016872955.1 Planctomycetota bacterium | reverse complement strand
CCGAACCGGTGCGCAGGGCGGCATCGCGGCCGATCGCGGCATGCTCTGCGACCGCGGCCGGGGGCTCGACGGAGGCCGCCACCTCGATGGCCCGCGGCGTCTTCCGCCGCTTCGCTCGGGCCAGATACGCGGCCCCCACGAGCACCACCAAGAGATGCACCGACACGATCTCGAACGGCAACAGGTAGCCAGGCCGCACGCCCGCCGGGGCATTCGCCGTCGGATCGTCCACCCGCACGCCCACCAGGGCCATGCCCAGCGGCGCGGCTGCCGGCTCCACCACGGCGCCGGACGCGGGCTGCCGCCAGGCGGGGACCGACAGTCCGGCCAACACGAGCATGCCCAACAGGGCCGCCCCCACGACGCCCGCCAGAGCGCGGTCGCCGCCGGCCGACGCCAACGTCACCAGCGGTCCCTGGGCAGTGAGCATCACGCCGAACACGAGCAAGACGAGCGTGCCGCCGACGTAGATCATCAGCTGCATCGCCCCCAGGAACTCCGCGCCGGCCAGCAGGAACAGCCCGGCCGTCGCCGCCAGCGAGAGCACGAGGTAGAGGGCCATTCGGACCACGTTGTCGGCCGCCACGACCGCCACCGCGAAGCCGCAGGCGATGCCCGCGAACAGCAGAAAGAACAGGGCATGCCAGTTGATGGCGGCCACCGGCAGCGCCACGCCCGACACGTCGGCAATCAGCGTCGGCGTCATGGTGTCACTCGGGCGAGAGAACCGTCACGGGTGGACTCTCCGGGGATCGCCGCGCCACCCGGCCCCGGCAGCCAGCCTTCGCGAATCTCGCCACCGGGCCGGCTCAGGCCGGGCACGAGCCCACCCGGGAGGGCGATCTTCCAGAGCATCGCTCCGGCGAACATCACCGCCGCGATGGGCGTGCAGTATTTCAGGCAGGTGGCCATCACCTGGTCGATCCGCAGCCGGGGTAGCGTCCAGCGAATCCACATCATCACGATCACGCCCAGCGACGCCTTGGCGACGAGGTTGGCGAGCCCCAGCAGCCGCACCACGTAGGGGGCGGTATCGCCGGTGCCAGCGGAGAGGCCGGCCAGCGAGGCCAGCGGCACGGGCCCGTTCCACCCCCCGAGGAACAGCACCGCCGCCATGGCGCTGACCAGGAACATCGACCCGTATTCGGCCATGAAAAAGTAGCTCCAGCGGAGCCCGGAATATTCCGTGTGGAAGCCGGCCACCAGCTCGCTCTCGGCTTCGGCGAGATCGAAGGGCGCGCGGTTGACGCTGGCCACGGCACAAGTGACGTAGACCCAGAAAATCACGAACGTGAACGGGTCGTGGAAGATGTACCAGTTCCAGAACCAGCCGGCCTGTTTCTCCGCGATCGTGACCATGTCCATGGTGCCGGCGATCATCACCGGCACGACCACGCACATGCCCAGGGGGACCTCGTAACTGACCACCTGGGCCGCCTCCCGCATCGCCCCAAAAAGCGACCACTTCGAGGCCGAGGCGTATCCAGCCAGGATCACGCCGAACACCTCCAGCCCCAGCACGGCGACGACGAAGAACACTGCCACGTTGAGCCGCTGCCCGACCACATCGAAGGCGAACGGCAGGGCGATGAAGGCGCAGAACGAGGCGCAGAAACTGACATAGGGGGCGAGCCTGAACAGCAGGCCGTCGGCCCCCTGTGGCATGAGGTCCTCCTTGGCGAGCAGCTTGATGCCGTCGGCCACCGACTGCAGCCACCCGAAGCGGCCGCCGGTGCGGGTGGGGCCGAGGCGGTCCTGGATCCGCGCCGAGACCTTCCGCTCGGCCCAGATGAACGCCAAGGCCCCGCCGGCGATCACGTTGAGCACGAGCACCGCGGAAACGACCGCTGCGATCGTCCAGGCCAGCCACCCGGACAGCCCGACCGTGCTCGTGAGAAACTCGACCATCGCCCGTCACCACGACGTCGCCGAACCGTCCCCAAACCACGGATTTTCCGGGCGTGAACGGACTTCGTGAAAATTTCCACGAAGTCTGCCTTCTGGGCCGGCTTTCCACAAGTGGCCGTGCTGAAACAGCGGCGGCGAACGACGGGGCCGGCCCACCCTAGCGGTCGATCTCGCCCATCACGATGTCCAGCGACCCCACGATCGCGGGCACGTCGGCGATCAGACAGCCGCGGCAGAGTTCCGGTGCGACGGCCAGATTGGAGAACGAGCTCGACCGCGCCCGCACCCGCCACGGAATGGCCGAGCCGTCGCTGACCACGTAGAAGCCCATCTGCCCCTTGGGGCACTCGGTCTCCAGGTAGGCGTCGCCGGCCGGCATCTTCTCGGTCAGCTTCAGCGGCTCACCGATCGTGCCCTTACACGAGGCGTACCGGTCGATCGCCTGGCGGGCGAGATCCATCGACTGCACCACCTCCAGCATCCGCACGAAGAACCGATGCCAGCAGTCGCCGAGCACCGCGTCGGCCGGCACGGCCGGATACTGGTGGTCACGGGGGTAGTGCCCGTTCTTCTGGACGGCCACCTCGAAGGCGTAGCCGTCGTACATCGCCGTGTAGATGGCCTCGCCGTCCCGCCGTAGGTCTTGGTCGACGCCGCTGCCCCGCAGCACCGGTCCCGAGCAGCCGTATTCGATCGCCATGTCGCGCGACAGCACGCCGATGCCGGCGGTCCGCTTCACGAAGATCGCGTTGGTGGTCAGTAGGGCATGGTATTCGGCGATGATCGGCTCGAATTGGTCGAGGAAGGCCTCGCACCGCTGCAGCCAGCCGGGGGGCAGATCGGCCGTCAGGCCGCCGATCGTGATGTAGCTGTAGGTCAACCGGGCGCCGCAGGCCTCCTCGAAGAGATCTAGAATCCGCTCCCGCTCACGGAAGGCGTAGAGAAAGGGACTGAAGGTGCCAAGGTCGAGCCCGTAGGCCCCCATGCCGACTAGATGACTCGCGATCCGTCCCAGCTCCGTGATCAGCACTCGCAGATGCCTGGCCTTCTGGCTGACCTCGTACTTCATGAGCTTCTCGACGGCCAGCGCCCAGCCGAGATTCATGTTCATAGCCGCCAGGTAGTCCATCCGGTCGGTGTAGGGAATCCACTGCCGATGCGTGAGGTTTTCGCCGATCTTCTCCGCGCAGCGATGCAGGTAGCCGATGTGCGGCTCGACCTCCGAAACGATCTCGCCGTCGGTCCGGAGCACCAGCCTCAGCACCCCGTGGGTGCTGGGATGCTGCGGCCCCATGTTGACCAGCATCTCGTCCGTGCGGACGTCGAACTCGACGATCCTGGGGTCGTCGCCCATGAGTTGCGTCATCGGATCACTTCCCCCGGATGCCGTGGTAGTCGAGCGGCTGCTCGTAGTCCTTCCGAAGCGGATGGCCTTCCCAATCCTCAGGGCAGAGGATCCGCCGCAGGTCGGGGTGCCCCGTGAAACGCACGCCCGAGAGGTCGTAGACCTCTCGCTCGTGCCAGTCGGCCCCCCGCCAGACACCCGTCACGCTGGGGAGTTCGGGCAGCTCGCCGGGCACGTCACCCTGCCAGCGGGGCAGCTCGCACTTCAGAACCAGGCTCACCTTCGCCGGCGTGCTCCAGAGGTGGTAGACGAGTTCGGTGTGGGGCTGCCAGGTGTTCTTAGCCGCTTTCTTCGCGTCGGGCTCGAACCAGTCCACGGCCGTGATGCACTGCAGCGAGTCGAACCGGACGGGGCTCGCCTTAGCTAGCCATCGGCACGCCTCGGCGATCTTCGCCGGCACGACCTCCACCCAGGGATCGACCGCCGTCAGGTTCTCGCCGACGACCGCGCCGGGCACGGCCTCGCGAAACTGGTCGAGAAAGGAGGTGCCACGCATGGTCGGGTCTGCCGGGAGGAGGATCAACCGCCGTTAGCGCCGGACGGCCCGGCCCGCTCGGCCGAGACCGCCCGCACCCAGTCGAGATCGCCGCGATGCCACACGTACGCGAACCCGACGAGCAGCACGGCATAAAAAATGGTCATGTCGGCCAAGGCGGTCCGGGCCAGCGACTCCGCGGCGCCGACGAGCGACCATTCGCCGAGCGCCTGCTCGGGCGTGGGCACCGGACGGCCTATCGCCGCGGCCCGGGCGTTGGCCCAGGCGATCTTCTCCGCCATCGATTCCCGCAGCACGTCCGTGTCAGGGGCCTGCGGTGACCGGACGCCGAGCTCCCGCAGGATGCCGCTGGCAGCTGGCGCCAGGCTGCCGTCGGCCGCCACGGTCACGAGGGCCGGGTCGGTCAGGTCGGTCGCCTTGCCGAAGACCGTCGCCCAGGGAAAGAACAGGGCAACCTCGACGTCGAAGATGATGAACAGCAAGGCCACCACGTAGAACCGCAGGTCGAACTGCACGAAACTCGAGCCGATGGTCGGCTCGCCGCACTCGTAGACCTCGAGCTTCTCGGTGTTGGGCTGCCGCGGACGGACGAGCCATCCCACGATCAGATTGACGGCCAGGAAGGCGCCTCCGACCGCCACGAATAGGGCCAGAAATCCTGCCAGCACGACGGGATCGACGAGGCTCATGCGATCGACCTGATGGACTGGTTCGGAGGTGACATTACTGGTTGGGGCCGCCGTGGACAGGTTCCACGATCACCTTGGAGGCGGCCACCGCCGTCGGGTTGAGCGTGGCGCGGCCCCAGGCGACGTCGACGGGCAACCGGGCAAAATCGACCATCGTGCCGTCGCGGCTGTAGCACGACAGGTCGAGCGTGGAACCCATGAAGATGCAGTCGACCGGGCAGGGCTCCACGCACAGGGCGCAGAACATGCACTTCGAGTAATCGATCGTGAAGCCGCTCACGCGGAAGCCCTTGCCGTTTTCGACCCGCTCCTTACCGATGTAGATGCAGTCCACCGGGCAGGCCTTCGCGCACTGGTCGCACGCGATGCAGGTGGTCAGATCGTATCGGTGGAAGCCGCGGTATCGGGCGGCCACCGGGGCCGGCAGTTCGGGGTACTCGAAGTGCTCGGTGAACGTCCGCCGGTTCTGGTCGTACGTCTTGCCGAACACCCGCAGGGTCACGAACATCCCTTGGGCGACCGTGGCGATCGCCGACCACAGATTGCGAAACCACTCCCTCATGATGCTGGCGAGATGCCGGGGTCGGAGACGATGCGAGCGGGCGATCGAGCGACAGTATAGGGGAGCACCGGCGACCAACAACCTGCTTCACGGCAACACTGTCCGATGGCTGCAGCGGCCGACATGCCGGCAAAAAGTGGTCCCACACGCGGAAAATCTGGCAACCCTTGCCGGAAAGGCCCGGGATTTGCTTGACGAAAGCCCGGAAACCTTTAGAGTTCAGGGGTTTTCGGAAGAGTCGTCGGACGAGCGGCGACCTGCACCGCGAACCGCCAAGGAATGGCCCATGCTCGTGCTGTCGCGGAAAAAAGACGAGAGCATCGTCATCAACAACGATATCACCATCGTCGTGGTCGAAATCCGCGGCGACAAGGTGCGTTTGGGCGTCGAGGCACCGAGGGAGGTGCCCGTGCATCGCCGTGAGGTCTTCGAGGCCATCAACCGCGGCGAGGCCGTTGATCTCCCGGCCGTCGCCTCCTCGGCCGAAGAAGGCCAAGCCACCGGCGAACCGGAGCCGGATGCGGGCTGACCGCGATCGTGCGGCCGCGAGAACTTGCGTGCTCGCCGCTTGCTCCGCCGCGGGTATGCTGTGCATTGTCGACGATCGGCGACGATCGTTCCGGCCCCATCGTCTAGAGGCCTAGGACACCGCCCTTTCACGGCGGTAACCGGGGTTCGAATCCCCGTGGGGTCATGCCACCGGCGGGTCGTCCCGTCGCCCGGCCGACCAGCACCTCGCCCTGCACCATCGAGACCATGCAACCGGCCACGTCCGACCGTCCCGCCGCCTACGATGCCGTGCTGTTCGTCTCGTTCGGTGGCCCGGACGGCCCCGACGACGTGATCCCGTTCCTGGAAAACGTCCTGCGCGGCCGTAACGTGCCGCGCGAGCGG
>VGYP01000179.1 GCA_016872955.1 Planctomycetota bacterium | reverse complement strand
CGTGTGCAGCACCACCGGCTGCCCGATCCGGCCCTGCAGCCCGCGGCGCACCAGTTCGGTGACGAGCACCTCGTGGAACACCGGCCCGACGGCGATCTCCAGCGCGGTCGGCTCGACCCGCTCGAGGGTGCCCGACAGCCTGGTGATCATGCCCGACTGCTCCGGATGCGAACCATGCCGGTCCCGCAGAACAAGGGCCGCAGGCGAAGGTGCCAGTCAGCCAGTGCCACGGCCAGCGCGTCGGCGGCGTCGGCGGGCTCGGGCCGCTGCGTCAGGCCGAGTTCCCGCTGCACGGCCGCCTGCACCTGCTCCTTGCCGGCGTGGCCGCTGCCGGTGAGCGCGCTCTTGACGCGGTTAGGCAGGTAGTGATGCACCGGCAAGCCCGCCTGCGTCCCGGCCAGGCAGATCACGCCCCGCGCATGGCCCAACAGGATCGCGGCCTTGGGAAATCGGGCGTGGGCGAAGACCTGCTCGATCGCCATCGCCTGCGGCTGGAACGCCTCGAGCACCTCACGGACGCCGGCGTGAATCGTCGCCAGCCGCGTCTCGATCGCCTCACCGCGCGACCGCACCGTGCCCGCCTCGACGAGTCGGACCGACTGGCCCGCGCACTCCACGATGCCGTATCCGGTCACGTTCAGACCGGGGTCGAAGCCGACGACCCGGTGCATGGTGGACACCCGTTCCATCCCGGGAGCCTAGCGGCCGGGCCACGAAACGCCCAAGGCCAGTCGCGGCCGGGCCGCCGGCCCCGGACCACCGACTCGCACTACACCCCGCTGGGCTCGAACCAGCAACCTTCGGTTCCGTAGACCGATGCTCTATCCAATTGAGCTAGGGGTGCGACGGGTTCAAGATTACCGCATCCGGCGGCGGGCACCAAGTTTGGCCAGCGAATCCCCGGCAGCCGACGCGTCGACAGCCTCCCGCGATCAGACCGGTCGCGGCACGAGGAAGCCGTCCTCATCGACGTCGAGGGCGTCGCCGAGCAGCACCGCGGTCGGGCCCGAGTCGGCTCCGCCCGCGGGCCGCGGGAGCAGTGCCGACACCAGCAGGGTCGCGTCGGCATCGTCGGCCACGCCCTCCGCCGCCAGGGACGGCAGCCCGAGCGGCCGCCGCGCCGCGCCGCGGGGCCAGACAACCCCGCCGTTGACCACCCGGCCGAGCGACTGCGGTTTGTGCGTGACCTCGAACTCGCTGGTCGAGCGGGCCGGCGGCGTGTTCACGGCGACGAGGCCGCCCGCCTCGCGTGGGCAGAAGGCCACGACCGGTTCCGTCCCGTGGGCCGCGCGGAACCGCTCGGCCGCGTGCCGGGCCCAGCCCACCTCGGAGGCCGACGCGACCGGCATCACGATCGCCGCCAGGTCGGCTGCGAACCCCGGCGGTACGTCGGCCAAGGCCTCGACCTGCTCGACGCGGGCCAGCCAGAGGGTGGTCCGCCCGGTCTGCAGGGTGCGGGCGATCTCGACGGCCGGGGCCGTTGCCTCGATGGTCGTTGCCTCGATGCCCAGCAGCGGACCACCATGGCTGCCGAGCACGGCGAGCGGCTCGGCGGCGACCAGCGACGACAGTAGCCGGTCGGTTCGCCGCACCTGGCAGACGCCGTCGAAGGCCTCGGCGGTGGCGGAGGCGGCGGCCCAATCGCCGGTGAAGGTGCGCGGTGGCCGCCGGGTCGCCATGCGACGACGCACCACGGTGGCAATCAGTTCCTGGAGCGCGAGCCGCGCCGCGGCGGTGGCGGTGCCGACGGGCAGCGGTTCGCCGAAGGCGAGCGTGATCCGGCGGCGCAGCCCGCGGGGCCGCTTGCTGAAGAAGCGACCCTCGGAGAACGACAGCAGACTGCCCCACATGCCGTCGATCGAGGCCGGCAGCATTGGCGCCTCGACCCGTTCCAATAGCCACTCCAGGCCCCGCTTGAAGCCCATGATCTGGCCGGTTCGCGAGATGCCCCCCTCGCAAAAGATGCCGATGCAGTCGCCGGCGGCGAGGCCCTCCTGGATCGATTTCAGCGCGCGGCCGATCGACTTCGGCCGCGGGTCGAAGAGAATGAACCGCCACTGGTCGGCGAGCATGTTGAGGAACCGCCCCCTGATGTTGGGCCCGTACACCACCATCCGGACCGGCCGGGGTGCGGCGAGCGGCAGGAGGAAACCGTCGAGCCAGGAGAGGTGGTTGGCGACGATCACCAGCGGGCCAGACAGCGGCACGCGGTCTTCGTCGCGGACGTGGAACCGCCAGGTGGTGTTCACCAGCGTGCCCACGAACATCCGCAGCGAGGCCCGCGGCGCCGCACAGATCGCCGCGGCCGTCGCGATCACCGACAGCAGGCTGAAGAGCCCGAAGACGCCGCGGGCCGAGAGCAGCGGACCGCGGGCCGACTCCGCCCCCACCGGCACCCGCAGGGCGTAGTAGACGACCGACGCGAGCAGCATGCCGACGAACACGAGCATGTTGGTGGAGGCGAGCACGGTGCCGCGCCGCGCGGGAGGGCTCTGTTCCTGAAGATAGGCCTCGAGCGGCACGTCGAAGAGTCCTGCGCCGATGCCAAGCAGCGCCAGCCAGCCAGCCGGTGCGAGCAGCCGCAGGGAGGTGGGAGCCTCGCCGCCGAACACGTCGCGGGACGACCAGGCCAGGGCGGCGCAGGCCACCGCCATCACCAGTCCACCGACCGGCACTAGGCCGAGGTCGACCCTGGAGCCAAGGTCGATGCCCCGCTTCGAGAGTCTGCCGGCCAGCACGCTGCCCGCACCGATCCCGCCGACCAGGGCCAACAGCAGCGGCACCACGTCCCGCTGGGTGGTAGCGCCGCTCTCGAAGGCGTATTGGTCGACGTTGAGCTGCACCAGCGCCCCGACCGCCCAGAAATAGACGATCCCGGCGGCCGCCCCCGCCAGCCGCGGCGTCTCGACGAGCAACTTGATGTCGCGGCAAGTGGCCGCCAGCGCGTTGGCCGGAAAGGGGGCGACGGGGTCGGCCGCGGGGAGCCGCATCAGGCCCAGCGACGTCAGCCAGCCCACGACGGCCGTCGTCAGCAGGATCGTGGCCGTCGGTCCGGCGTGGGCCCAAGGCAGGTCCGCCAGCCACCGGGGCAGTGGCCGCGCTGGATCGGGGATCTTCGAGAGCCAGGTGGCGTCGGCCAGCGTGTTGCCCACGGCCATGCCCACCAGCATCGCCGCCAACGACACCAGGGCGAAGATGCCATTGGCCGCCGAGAGCCTCGTGCCGGGCACCGTCTCGGGGATCGTTCCCAGCAGGCTGGGGTTGATGAGCGTGGTCTGGAGGGCGAACAGGCCGATCGTTCCCAACAGCAGCCACAGCCCGAGCGGCAAGCCGGCGATCAGCGGGCCCGCGCTAGCGCCCCAGCCGACCACCGCCGCGACGACGACGGCGATCGCGATCTCCGCCGCCTTGCCCGCCACGACCACGGACCGCTTGGAAAACCGGTCGGCCAGCCAGCCCGCCAGCCAGGCGAAGAGGATAAACGGCACCACGAAGAACACCGTGCCCGCCGCCAGCACGGCCGCCTCGCTAGCGCCCACGGCGGCGGCCGCCCGCTTGCCCAGGCCGATCACGAGCCAGCGGGCCGTGTTGGCGTTGGCGATCGTCAAAACCCGCACGACCAGCAGAGCCTGAAAGCCGGTGCGGGCAGCGGTCGTGTGGGCGGCGGCGGAGTCGTGCGGAGGCAAGGTGTCGTGTTTTCAGCGGCGCAGCGGCCGTGACCGCGAGTTCGCGAAACCGCTCCCGCATCGGCCGCGGGTTGCCCAGTGTGAAGGGAGAGACGGCAGACTGTAGCGGCCATTTGAAAGGCCTGCCAACCGTGCGTATCCTCAAAGGAGTCAGTTGCTGGCAGCGGCGTCATCCGCGGTCGGGCCTGCTCGCGGGGACCGGCCGCCCACCAGGAAGGGCACGATGAACATCTCCGGGTTCCCCATGCTGATGGCCGCCATCGTCGCGGCGGTCGCCTCAACGCTGCCGGCTGCGGCCGAGGCGCAGCTCGTCTACTACCCCGCCTACCGGCCGATCGTCGCGGCACCGATCGTCGCCGTTCCGGCCTACGTCGCCAACTACACGCCCGCCGGTAACTACGCCGCGGTCACCGCCTACTCGCCGCCGATGGTCGCCGCGCCCGGGGCGGTCGCCGTGACCTCTGCCTACGCGCCCGCGGTGTCCCCGGTCGCGGTCACGTCGTTCTACGCTCCCACCGTCGTCAACTACGCCCCGGCCCCCACTGTCGCCTTCTCGCCGGTGGTGGCCGCGCCGATGCCGGCCCCGTACATGCCGGCCGCGGTCGCGGCTCCGGTCGTCTATCGACGCGGGTTGTTCGGGGTCTGGCGGCCGGTGCAGACGGCCTACATCCCGTATTGAGCGGCCCGCCGCCGGGCCTGCCCTCGCCGGAAGCGGGGACGTCATTGTTGACCGACCCGGTCCGGCTCCTATAGTACGGACGTTTTCAGCGGCCCCGTGCGCGTATGCGGCGCCGCCCCGGCGGCGGAAAGCTGCGGATGTCGCGGACGGTCAACATTATCGGAGCAGGGCCGGGCGGCCTCGCCTGCGCGATGCTCCTGGCCAACGCGGGCGTCCGCGTCCGCGTGATCGAGCGATTGCCCGTTCCCGGCGGTCGGACGAGCACCATCACGACGCCAGAGGGGTTCAAGTTCGACCTCGGCCCGACCTTCTTCCTCTACCCTCGTGTGCTCGAGGAGATCTTCTCGGCCTGCGGCCGCGACCTCCGCACGGAGGTCGAGATGGTGCGGCTCGACCCGCAATACCGGCTTGTCTTCGGGGCCGGCGGCGAGCTGCTGGCCACCCCCGACATCGCCCGCATGGAGGCCGAGGTGGCCCGGCTTTCGCCGGCCGATCGCGGCTCCTTCACGCGGTTCATGGAATCGACCCGCGAGAAGTTCTCCCGGTTTGCCCCCTTCCTGGAGCAGCCCTTTCACTCGTGGCGGGATCTGGCCACTCCCGACCTGATCAAGTTGATGCCGCTGCTCAAGCCCTGGCGGAGCCTCGACACGGAGCTGGGCACGTTCTTCAGCGACGAGCGGCTGCGGCTGGCGTTCACGTTCCAGTCGAAGTATCTGGGCATGTCCCCGTTCCGCTGCCCGAGCCTGTTCTCGATCCTGTCCTTCCTGGAATACGCGCACGGCGTCTTCCATCCGGTGGGCGGCTGCGGCAGCGTGTCGACGGCGATGGCCAGGATCGCGGCCGAGATGGGCGTCGAGATCCGATACGAGGAGGCGGTCGAGTCGCTGGAGTTCGCCGGCCGCACGGTGACCGCCGTGCAGACGTCCCGCGGCCAGTACGAGGCTGACGCGACGGTCGTCAACGCTGACTTCGCCCGCAGCATGACGCGGCTGGTGCCCGACTCGCTCCGTCGCCGCTGGAGCGACAAGCGAATCGCCTCGCGGCGGTTCTCGTGCTCGACCTACATGCTCTACCTGGGCATCGAGGGCCGCTACGACGACGTCGCCCACCACACGATTTACCTGTCGGAAGACTACCGCAACAACCTGGCCGACATCGAGCACCGGCACGTCCTGTCGGCCGATCCGTCGATGTACGTGCAGAACGCCTGCGTCACCGACCCCACGCTCGCCCCGCGGGGCATGAGCACCCTCTATCTGCTGATCCCCGTCACTCACCGCCACCCCAACGTCGACTGGCGGGCAGAGGGGCCCCGCTTCCGCGAGGTCGCCCTCGACCAGATGAAGCGGATCGGCATCCGCGGCATCCGCGAGCGGATTCGCTACGAGAAGATGCTGACCCCGGACGACTGGCAGGACGGCTACGAAATCTATCGCGGCGCCACCTTCAACCTGGCCCACGACCTCGGCCAGATGCTCCACATGCGGCCGCACAACCGCTTTGAGGACATCGAGCGGATGTATCTCGTCGGAGGCGGAACGCATCCGGGGAGCGGCCTGCCGGTGATCTACTCGTCGGCCCGAATCACAACGGACCTGCTGCTCGACGACC
>VGYP01000178.1 GCA_016872955.1 Planctomycetota bacterium | reverse complement strand
GAGCCGTCGCGGAAACTCCGCAGCATCATCCCGATGCCGGCAGTCACCACCCCGAGCATCAGCAGCAGGTTGCTGGTCTTCATCTGCATCAGGAACTTGATCCGGCTGAGAAGCTCGATCACGAGAATCGCCAGGCCGAGATAGAAGAGCGCCCAGCCCCACTTGAGCCGGGCGTCGTAAAAGAGGATCACCAGCCCGATGAAGATCGGCGCGAAGATCACGCCGGTGCTCGCGGCCGGCATGCCACCGCGGAACACGCCGCTGTTGAAGGCGCCCGAGAAGACTCCCACGTCACGGGTAAAGACATAGACGTTGTGGAGGAACAACCAGAGGCCTGCCCCGGACAGCACGAGGCCGAAGAAGAAGAGCCTGGTGCCGCCAGGGGTGCCACCTGCGCCTCGCACGAGCTCCTCGTGCACGCCGCGGACGTCGTCGATGTCGCGTTCGAAATCCCGTCTCCGTGGGTTGCTCATGCCACACTCTCCACCGTGAGACACAACAGGTTTCGTCCCGCGCCCGAAGTATACCAGTGGCGTTGGCCCGTCGCCGTGGTCAGACCGCCTGTCGCGTGGGCGGGGTGAATCCCAGGGCCCGCCAGAAGGCGACGGCCGTGGACCACTCCAGTCCGACCTCGACCCAGACGCGGTCGGCCCCGAGCTCGCGGGCCCGTTCGCAGGCCCGGGTCACCAGCAGGCGGCCGAGGCCGTGCCGGCGGGTGCTCGGATGAACGATCAGCCAGCCGAGTGAATGCCGTGGGCAGGCTGGCCCCGGGGCGGAAACGTTCCAGCAGGTGACGAGCGTCACGACGCCCAGCGCTCGCTCGCGGCCAGCGGAGCCGTCCACCGCGAGCCAGGCTTCGACCTCGCGGCCGGTACGCCCGGCGAGTTCGGCGACCAGGCCTGCTGGTCGGGGCTGCGGTCCGACGTCGAGTTGCGGCACTCGTCCGGCCGCGTCTTGGGCGAGGCGGGTGACGAGATGCCCGTCACGATCGTTCCAGCACGACCTCAGTCGGCCCGGTGGCGGGTCCAGGGCAGGCCGCCGGGGAGCGGCAGGCGGATCAGCAAGATGACGGACAAGGTGCACAACCGCCATGCCCCGCTCCGCGAACCAAATTCATGACCTAGGATACTAAAAAATGTGAAAAATCAACGTAGAAATGCCTTTCTTAGTGTTTAAACACCAAAAAAAGACGCTTTTGAGACCCTTTGTGACGTTTGAAGACCATTTTTTATGCATGTATCAGAACGAAGACTTGCATGGTGGCTTTTTTCAACCACAATGACTGGCTGAGGATGGTCATAAAAGTGCAAAACCTGGAACGACGCCATCGGCTGCTGGACCTGATCCGGGTCCGCGGCTTCGTCTCGATCGAGGAAATCACCCGGGAGATCGGGATTTCCGAGTCGACGGCGCGGCGTGATCTCGATGCGCTCGAGAAGCAGGGGGCGGCTCGCCGCACGCATGGTGGCGTGCTCTACGCCGGGGGCATCCCGCGGCTGGCCGAGTTCGGCGAACGACAGCCCGCCCACTGGGCTGCCAAACGCGCCATCGCGGCGCGGGCCGCCGTGGAGATCTCCGACGGCGAGACGGTGCTGCTCGACGGTGGCACGACCGCCTACGAGGTGGCCCGGTTGCTGGTGGGCCGGTCGCTGCAGGTGGTCACCAACAGCCTGCCCGTCGCCAACCTGTTCGCCGCGGAGTCGCGGACCGACCTCGTGCTGCTTGGGGGGTATGTGTCGCCTCGGACGGGTGTCTGCCTGGGACCCTATGCCAACGAGTTGCTGGGGCGGCTGCACGTCACGACCACCGTCCTCTCGGCGGCCGGCATCGACACCAACGGCCTGTTCAACGCGCACCTCCTGCTCGCCGAGACCGAACAGGCCATGCTCGAGGCTGCCGGTCGTGTCATCGTTGTCGCCGACAGTTCCAAGTTCGGCCGCAAGAGCCTGACGCTCGTCGCGCCGCTGAACGCCATCGATCTGGTCGTGTCGGACGAGGGGCTCTCCCAGTCCTGGCGTGACCGGATCACCGCCGCCGGTCCTCGCCTGCTCGTCACGCCGGTCGTGGAGCCCGCGAGCGACGCCACCGAGCCCGCCCCCCGTAGGAGCCGTCCGGCATGACCGCCATGGCATCCTTTCCCGGTCTCGATCGCGCCGCCGTGGAGCGGATCGTGCGCGACATCGTGCTGGCCGGCACCGACACGCCGCCGTCTCGGGAGGTCGCGGTCCGTGCCGAGCCGACGCTGGTCGTGAGTATCTCCGCCCGCCACTGCCATCTCACCGACGAGCACGTCGAAAAGCTCTTCGGCCCCGGTCACACGCTGACGCCCATGAAAAACCTCTACCAGGACGGCTTCTATGCCGCGGAAGAGACGGTGATGCTCGTGGGCCCGAGGCGGAAGATGCTGCCGACGGTCCGCGTGCTCGGGCCCGCCCGCAAGGCTTCGCAGGTCGAGTTGGCCTTCACCGACGGCATCTCGCTGGGCATCGATCTCCCGGTTCGCCCGAGCGGCAAGATCGCCGGCACGCCCGGCTGCGTGCTCGTGGGACCGGCCGGCGCCGTGGAACTTTCCGAGGGGGTGATCCGGGCGGAACGGCACGTCCACATGAGCTTCGCCGACGCCGCGCACTTCGGCGTCAGGGACGGCGACCGCATGAGCCTCGTGATCAAGGGGGGATGCGGCACGGTGTTTCGGGACCTGCTCGTGCGGGCCGACGCCACCAGCAAGTTAGAGGTGCACATCGACACCGACGAGGGCAACGCCGCCGACCTCGACCATGCCGAGAGCGTCGAACTGGCGAGGCAGCACTGATGGCCAAGCGGCCGGCGGGCAGACGCCGCGACAACGAGACAAGACCGTCGAGCCGGCGCGAGCCGGCGCGGTCGGCGGGGCAGGGGCCCCGCGGGACGGGTGGACCGAAGCAGACAGGACAGGTGCGACAGATGGCGAAGAACGTCGAAGCCCTCGGCATGATCGAGGTGAAGGGATTCACCACGCTCGTCGAGGCAGTGGACGCGATGATGAAGGCGGCGAATGTCACCTTCATGGGATGGGACAAGATCGGCAGCGGACTCGTGACGGCGTTCGTCTCGGGCGACGTGGCCGCGGTGAAGGCGGCGACCGATGCCGGGGCGGCGGCGGCCGGCCGGATCGGCGACGTGGTGAGCGTGCAGGTGATCGCCCGTCCGCACGAGGACCTCGGTGTTGTCCTGCCCGTGTCGGGCTGACAAGGTGACGTGACCCGGATCGATTTTCTGATACACACTTTTTCACAGGAACATCCATGAACACGGCGATCGGACTTCTGGAGACCAAGGGACTCGTGGGCCTCGTCGAGGCCACCGACGCGATGGCCAAGGCAGCCAACGTGAAGATTTTGAAGCGCATCAGCATCGGCAACGCCTTCGTGGCGACGGTGGTGCAGGGAGACGTGGGCAGCGTCCGGGCGGCCGTCGAGGCCGGAGCCAGCGCGGCCCAGCAGGTCGGCGAGTTGGTCGCCAGCCACGTCATTCCGCGGCCTGCCGAGAGTCTCGTGGCGGCGTTCTTTGGGTAGTGGTCATGCGGGGCCGGTCAGCGGTCTGGCCCCGCCATTGGTGTCGGCTCGTCCGCCGTGTCCGTCGCCCTTGGGCGGCGGCCGGGGGACGGTCGGGGCCGGAAAGGAGTCGCAGCGTGAAGATCCTCGTCGCCAACCTCGGTTCCACGAGCTTCAAGTATCGCCTCTTCGATCTGCCGGAAACGGCGGGCGCCGAGAAGGGGCTGGAGCTCGCGCGGGGCGGCGTGGAAAGGATCGGGGCTGCCGACAGCCGGGTCTACGCGACGGCCGGATCGGCCAGGCTCGAGACGACGTTGGCCGTCCCCGACCACGCCGTGGCTCTCCGTGCCGCGCTGGAGCAGTTGACGGGCGCCAGCGGCCCGCTCGGTAGCGTCGCCGAGGTCGCTGCGGTCGGGTTCAAGGCGGTGCACGGCGGCCGGGCGGGGGGTGTGACCCGCGTCACGCCCGAGGTGCTCGCCGCGATGGAGGAGATGGCCGAGGTGGCGCCGGCCCACAATCCGCCCTATGTGCGGGCGATGAGGCTCGTCGCCGAGCGGCTGCCGAGCGTGCCCCTCGTGGCGGCCTTCGAGACCGGATTCCACGCCACCATCCCGGACCGCAACGCGCTCTACGCCGTGCCGACGGAGTGGACGCAGCGGCACCTCGTTCGCCGCTGGGGATTCCATGGAGCGAGTCATCGCTTCGTGGCCGAGCGGCTCGGGTCGCTCGTGCCGGCACCGGCCGGCCGGCCCCTGCGGGCGATCTCCTGCCACCTCGGCGGGTCAAGCAGCATCTGCTGGATTCGTGGTGGTCGGAGCATGGGCGCGTCAATGGGCATGAGCCCGCAGTCCGGCCTGCCGCAGAACAACCGCTCCGGTGATCTTGACCCCTACGCCGTGCTGCACGTGGCCAAGGCGACGGGCCGGCGGTTCGAGGAGCTGCTCGCGGAACTCTCTTCGAAGGCTGGGCTGGCCGGCATGTCGGGCACGTCCGGCGACATGCGGGATCTCGAGGAGGCGGTGGCGGCCGGCAGTGGGCCGGCTCGGACCGCGATCGAGGTCTACGTGGCTGCGATCCGCCATTGGCTTGGAGGCGGGATCGTCGAACTCGGCGGCGTCGACGCGATCGGGTTCGCCGGCGGCATCGGCGAAAACTCACCCGCCACGCGGGCGGCGGTGCTCGCGGGTCTCGCGGATCTGGGCATCCTGATCGATCCGGCTGCCAACGAGGCGGCAGGTACGGGCGAGCGGCCGATCGCCGCCCCCTCGTCCAGGACGGCCGTCTGGATCATTCCGACGAACGAGGAACTGATCGTGGCCCGGCAGGCGCGAGACCTGCTCGCCGCGGAGCAACAAGAAAGGACCGGTGGCTCGTGTTCATCGCCCAGGTGACCGGCTCGATCGTGGCCACGCAGAAGACGGCCACGATGACGGGCCACAAGCTGCTCGTCGTCGAGCCGTATCGACTCGACGAAAAGACCCGCTCCGGCCTGGTCTCCACGGGCCGGACCTTCATCGCCGTCGATACCCTCGGGGCCGGAGAAGGGCAGTTCGTCCTCGTCACCCAAGGCTCGAGCGCCCGGCTCACGCCCGAGACCAAGTCGCTGCCGATCGACGCGGTCGTGATCGGCCTCGTCGACACCGTGCGGGTCGACGGTCGAGAAGTCTTCAAGCGGAACTAGCCCCCAGCCAGCGAGGCCCTCCTACCATGTCGACGCCCACCGCCCCCGACATCGCCGCCATCGTCCGTCGCGTGATCTCCGAGATCGCGGCCGGTCCGCAGGGGGCCGCCTTCGCCGCCGCCCGCTCGGCAGGGGCCAGCGGGCCGGCAGCGGCGACCGCCAGCGATGCAGGCCGCGGCCAGGTCGGTTCCCACGGCATCTTCGCTACCGTCAACGATGCCGTCGGAGCCGCCACCGAGGCCTTCCATCGGCTCGAGGCCCTCGGCATGGAGGGCCGCCGTCGGGCGATCGCCCACATCCGGCGGATTGCCATCGCGGATGCGGAAGAACTCGGGCGCATGGAGTTCGCCGAGACGAAGATCGGTCGCCTCGAGCACAAGATCGAGAAGCTCAAGGTGCTCGGCGAGAAGGTGCCGGGTGTCGAGTTCATGCAGAGCGAGGTGTTCAGCGGGGACCACGGCCTAGCCGTCATCGAGCACTCACCGTTCGGCGTGATCGCGGCGATCACGCCCGTCACCCATTCGCTGCCGACGATCGCCTGCAACGCCATCAACATGATCGCCTCGGGCAATACCGTCGTGGTCAATCCGCATCCCAGCGGCCGCAAGGTGGCTGCTGAAGGCGTGCGTCGGTTCAACGCGGCGATCCACCGCGACCTGGGCATCGACAATCTCGTCAGCCTGGTGGCCGAGCCGACGCTCGAGAGTGCCGGCGAACTGTTCAATCATCGGGGCGTGAAACTGATCTGCGTGACCGGCGGTCCGGCCGTGGCCCGCGCGGCCCTGCAGTCGAGCA
>VGYP01000177.1 GCA_016872955.1 Planctomycetota bacterium | reverse complement strand
TGGAAGATGGCCCCGCAGCCACTCGAATCGCCGCCGGGTCAGTTTCGCTCCAGCAGGCCGCTGTAGTTTCGCATCACCAGGTGGCTGTCGATTTTTTGCACCAGATCGAACACCACGCTGACGGCGATCAGTAGACCCGTGCCGCCGTAGAAACTGGCCGCCTGATAGGGGATGCCCAGGAAGCCGGCGGCGACCGTGGGAATCACCGCCACCAGCGAGAGGAACCCGGCCCCAACGTAGGTGATCCGCTCCATGACGCGCTCCAGGTAATCGGCCGTCCGCTTGCCGGGGCGGTAGCCGGGGATGAAGGCACCGAAGTTCTTGAGGTTGTCGGCCATTTCCTTGGGGTTGAAGGTGATCGCCGTCCAGAAGAAGCAGAAGAAGTAGATGAGGGCGATGTAGCAGACGTTGTAGAGATACGACTGGCCGCGGGTGAAGGAGTCGTACAACCCCCGCAGCACGTCGCTCTCGGGGAACGAACGGCTCAGGTACTGGAAGAGGAACTGAGGAAAGAGCAGTAGCGAACTGGCAAAGATGATCGGCATCACGCCAGCCTGGTTGACCCGCAGCGGGAGGTACTGACGAGTCCCGCCGTAGACCCGCCGGCCGCGGACGTGCTTCGCGCTCTGGGTGGGGATTCGACGCTGGCCCTGGGTCATGAAGACGACGCCCGCCACGACGCCGATGAACAGGGCGATGAGCACTGGGATCATTTCCACGCCGAACTTGCCGCTGCCCGCGCCGCCGCCGACCTCCCAGGAAGTCTGCCCCGTCAGTTCCAGGAGGGCGGCCGGCATGCCGGCCAGGATGCCGGCCATGATCAGCAGGCTGATGCCGTTGCCGATCCCGAACTCGTCGATCTGCTCGCCGAGCCACATCAGGAAGATCGTGCCGGCGGTCATCGTCATCACGGCCACGAACTGCCAGATGAAGGGGAGCCGCCCATCCACGAGGAAGCCCTCCTGAATCAGCGACTGGTCACGGCCCGGCGTTGCCAGGAAGGCGACGTAGGCCCAGCTCTGCACGACGCAGATCAGGACCGTCGCGTAGCGAGTGTATTCGTTGATCTTCTTGCGGCCCGCCTCCCCCTCCTTCTGCAGCCGTTCGAGCGGCGGCCAGACCGTACCCAGCAGCTGGAAGATGATGGAGGCGGAGATGTAAGGCATGATCCCCAGGCCGAAGATGGTGGCCTGGGAGAGCTGGCTGGCGGAGAACACCGCCACCGTCCGCAGCAGCTCCCCGACGCCACCGGCCTGCTTCGAGAAGGCCGACATCACGTCGGGGTCGACGATCGGCAGTGGCACCTGCCAGCCGACGCGGTAAATCGCCAGCAGGCCGAGCGTCAGCAGGATCTTCTGCCGCAACTCGGGGATCGTGAAGACGACGCGGAGCTTTTCAAGCACGGGATGGACTCCTTGGGACCTGCGGCGAGGCCGCACACCCTACCCGCCAGCCGGCTTTTTCCGCGATGCCTTTCCGATCTTCCGCTCCAGGGCCGCGGGCCCCGGGAGGACGGTGACCGACCCTCCGGCCGCCAGGATCTTCTCCCGGGCACGTTCGCTGAAGTGATGGGCGGAGACCTGGAGGGCCTTCGACAACTCGCCGTCGCCGAGGATCTTTAACTCGTGCCAGATGCCCTTGGTGACGCCGGTCTCGCGGAGCGATTCCGGCGTCACCGCGGCCCCCACCGCGCACGTCCCCTCAAGCACCGAGACGTTGACGCTCTTAACGATCCGACCGAAGGCGTTGTGGAACCCTCGCTTGGGAATCCGCCGGATGAGCGGCAGCCGCCCCCCTTCGAAGATGCCCGCGGCCGACCAGCCGGCGAGCTGCCCCTGCCCCTTGTTGCCGCGGCCGGCGGTCCGGCCCCGGCCGGACCCCGGTCCCCGGCCCACGCGGAGCCGCTTGCGGTTCTTGCGGACGCCCTTGTTGACGCCGTCGATTTGCATGATGGTCGATCCGTTGCTGGTGGTTGAGTCGATGGGGCGGAAAACGATCAGGACAGGGTCACGCCCCGCAGCCGCTCCACCTCGTCGCGGGTGCGGAGTTGCTTGAGGCCCTCGATCGCCGCCTTGACGAGGTTGACGGGGTTCGTCGAACCGTGGGCCTTGGTGAGCACGTCGTGAATCCCGGCTGATTCACAGACCGCCCGGACGGCGGCGCCGGCGATGATCCCGGTGCCGGGGCTGGCCGGCACGAGCACGACCTTGGCCGTCTCGTACAAGCCCTCCACGCGGTGCGGGATCGTGCCCGCCACGACGGGCACCTCGATCAGGTTCTTCATGCCGTCCTTGATCGCCTTCTCGACGGCGGGAGGAACTTCGTTGGCCTTGGCGTAGCCCACGCCCACCTTGCCGCGGCCGTTGCCCACCACGACGAGGCCGGCGAAGCTAAACCGCCGGCCACCCTTCACCACGGTGGCGCAGCGCCGCACCTTGACGACCTTTTCGGCGAACTCACCCGTCTTCGAATCTCTGCCGGTGGACACGTCTGTGTGCTCTCCAGGTGGATGGGTCGGCCCGCGGCCGTCAGAACTCCAGGCCTGCGGCCCGGGCGGCGTCCGCCAGGGCCGCCACGCGGCCGTGATACTTGAAACTGCCCCGGTCGAAGCAGACCTTTGTCACGCCCGCGGCGCGGGCCCGCTCGGCAAGGGCCTTCCCGATCGCCTCGGCGGCCTGCTTGTTGCCACCGACGCTGAGCGCGTCGCGGAGTTCACGGTCGACCGAACTGGCCGAGGCGAGCGTCCGGCCTGACGCGTCATCGATGACCTGGGCGTAGATGTGCTTGTGGGACCGGAACACGGAGAGCCGGGGACGCTCAGCCGTGCCTGTGAGGGGCTTGCGGACGCGAAACCGGCGCCGGGTGCGTTGCCGGAGGATGGTGCGGGCGTGGTCCATGGTGTGTGAGCCGGGTGAGAAGGTGTGCGATGTGGCGGCCGGGGCCGTCGGTTACTTGGTGACCGCCTTGCCAGCTTTACGCCGGACGTGCTCGTTCTCGTAGCGGATGCCCTTGCCCTTATAAGGCTCCGGCTTCCTGAGGGCACGAACCTCGGCGGCAAACTGGCCGACGGCCTGCTTGTCGATGCCTTTGATGGAAACGTGGGTCTGATCGGGGCAGGCGACCGTGATGTTCGACGGAATCGGCACCTGCAGCTCGTTCGCGAAGCCGACCCGCAACTGCAGGACGTTCTTCTGGACCGCCGCCAGATAGCCCACGCCCACGATCTCGAGCCGCTTCTCGTAGCCCTTGGTGACGCCCTCGACCATGTTGGCCGCCAGGGCCCGCGTCAGGCCGTGCACGGCCCGTGCCGTGCGGCCGTCCCCGTCACGGGTGACCACGATCTGCGCGGGCGAATCGTCCACTTGCACGCGGACGGCCGGGTGGAGCCGGTGTTCGAGCTTGCCCAGCGGGCCCTCGACCACGAGCGCGCCGCCGCTCAGCGAGACTTTGACGCCCTTGGGGACCGGAACAGGGTTCTTGCCGATACGGGACATGCTGTCTGACCTCTCGCTCCTACCACAACTCGCAGAGGACTTCGCCGCCGAGCTTCTTCTGCCTGGCCTCACGGTCACTGACCACGCCGCTCGACGTCGAGAGGACCGAAATCCCGAGTCCGCCGAGCACCGGCTTCAGCCGGACCGACCGGCTGTAGACCCGCCGACCCGGTGAACTGACCCGGCGGATGTGCCGAATCAAACGCTCGCCATTGGGCCCATACTTCAGTTCCAACTGGAGCCGTGGGACCGGAGTCGCCTCCACCTCCCGCCAATCCCAGATGAACCCCTCTCGTTTCAAGACCTCCGCCAACCCGCGCTTCACCTTCGAGGTGGGAACCTCGACGGTCGCGCGTTCGACCCGCACCGCGTTGCGGATTCGGGTGAGCATGTCGGCGATGGGATCGGTCATCATGTCAAAAGTGCCCTTGTTTTGAGTCCAGGTTCACCAGCTCGCCTTTTTGACCCCAGGAATGCAGCCCTGATCAGCCAGCTTGCGGAAGCAGATCCGGCAGGTGCCGAACTTGCGGTACACCGCCCGCGGACGGCCGCAGAGCATGCACCGCCGCACCAGCCGCGTGGAGAACTTCGGGGGCCGCTTGGCGGCCGCGATCTTGGATTTGCTTGCCATCGTTCGGTCTTCAACCTTGCTGTCTGAACGTGCTGTCTGACTAAGCCTGGTACCTCGAGATTTCCGCCGCTACGCCGCGGCGTCTCCCCCCCCCTGCTTCTTGAGCGGAAGCCCCATCGCCACCAGCAGTTCCCGGCACTCGTCGTCACTCCGCGCGGACGTCACGAAGGTGATGTTCATGCCCTGTGGACGCGTGTAGCGGTCGGGATTGACCTCTGGAAACACCATCTGCTCGGAGAGGCCGAGGCTGTAGTTGCCGTGCCCGTCGAAAGCGGTGGCCGACAGGCCGCGAAAGTCGCGAACCCGCGGCAGGGCCACCGACACGAGCCGGTCGAAGAACTCGTACATGCGATTGCCGCGGAGCGTCACCTTGCAGCCGATCGGGAGGTTCTCCCGCAGCTTGAACCCGGAGACAGCCGCCTTCGAGAGCGTGGCGATCGGCTTCTGCCCGGCGATCTGGGCCAGGGCGCCGATCGCCTCGTCCATGAACTTCTTTTCGGTGACCGCCGCCCCCACGCCCATGCTGATCACCACCTTCTCGAGCCGCGGAATGGCGTGCGGATTGGTGTGGCCGAGCGCCTTGGCAAGGTGCGGCCGCACCGTCTGCAGATAGTGCTCGAGCAGCCGGGGCGTGGCCGCCGGTTCGAGGGCCGCGGCCGTCGCAGCCTTGGTTTTCTTCGCCATCGCAATGATCCTGTCTTCGTTGGACTCGTCGTCGCTCTGTGTCAGCCCTTTGCACCGGCACGTGGCCGCCGCAGCACGCCGTGTTCGGCGCCGCACTTGCGACAGAACCGCACCTTGCCCCCCTCCGCGGTCGCACGGACGCCGAGGCGGGTCGCCTTGCCGCAGGCGGTGCAGAAGAACAACACGTTGGAGACATCGATCGGCATCTCCTTGCTGAGGCGGCCGCCCTGGGGATTCTTCTGGCTGCGGCGGATGTGGCGGTAGACGCGATTGACGCCCTCCACCACCACCGTGCCGCCACTGCCTGGCGCGGAGCCAGGCTTGGCCGGCCGCACCGCCAGCACCTTGGCCCGCGTCCCGCGGGCGTTGCCGCTGCGGACCTCCACGACGTCGCCCGTCTTGATCAACATCACACCACCTCGCTTGCCAGACTGACGATCTTCATGAAGTTGCGATCCCGCAGTTCGCGGGCCACCGCGCCGAAGATTCGCGTCCCCTTCGGATTCTGGTCGTTGTCGATGATCACACAGGCGTTCGAGTCGAACCGCACGTAACTGCCGTCGGCCCGCCGGGTCGGCCGCTTGCACCGCACGATCACGGCCTTGACGACCGCCTTCTTCTTGACATCGCTGCCCGGGATCACGCTCTTGACACTGCAGATGATGACGTCCCCCAGACCGGCGGTGCGCTTGCGGCTGCCCCCCAGCACCTTGAAGCACATCACTTCCTTGGCGCCCGTGTTGTCGGCGACGTTGAGTCGCGTCTGCATCTGGATCATGTGGACCGCCTCGCTCCATCAGCCCTGCCGGCGGCCTCGGCCCCGCCGGTCGCCTCCGCTTCCTCGGCCCGGGCGGCCGTTTCCTTCAGCCTCGTGGCCCTGGCCCCGCTGCGAAGCGACGCCACGTCGACCGCCGTGCTCTTGGCGACGACCCGCACGAGCTCCCACCGCTTGGTGCGACTACGGGGCCGGCACTCGATGATCTCCACCAGGTCGCCCAGGGCCGACGCGTTCCGCTCGTCGTGCACGTGACAGACCGTGCGGCGGTGCAGAATCCGGCCGTACTTGTGGTGACGGACGATCCGCGGCACCTCCACGCGCCGCGTCTTGCTCGACGCGGCACTGGTGACCGTTCCTGTTTCGACTCGCTTGGGCATCGCTTGGTTCCTGGTCGTGTTCCGATCGTGTCCTGGTGGCGGCCTCAGCCGGCGGCGGCCGGCGACGCAGGCCCACCCCGCTGGTTCAGAATGGTCTGGCAGCGGGCG